>CAILMA010000067.1 GCA_903835145.1 uncultured Bacteroidota bacterium | reverse complement strand
GCAAAACCACTGGCGAAAACTGGCCCTTTCACCCCAAGGCTGAGTTACGAAAGGGTGTGCTTGCTGAAGAGTGTGCGCAGCTGATGAAAGATTTTTTTGCCGCCCGCAGATAGGGAACTTTATAAAAAGCTAAAACCGATGAAACGTGTATACCTGGCATAAAGTAGAAGTGGCCTGGCAGGAGCTGGAAGAAAATAAAATAGTGGAGACGGACGTGGGCGAAAAGAAAATAGCCCTGCTGAAAAAGCTCGATGTGGTTCATGCATTTGCGGCGAAGTGCCCTCATGCCGGTGCTCCCATGTGCGAGGGCTGGCTTGACCCGCTTGGCCGGGTTGTGTGCCCGCTTCATAAATACCGCTTCGACCCCGCCAATGGCCGCAATACGAGTGGCGAAGGCTACAAACTGTTCACGTACCTCACCGAAATCAGGGGTAGTGAGCTGTATGTAAGGTTTATGGCATAAAAAAACGGAACAAGTGGCTGGCACCTGCTCCGTTTATATGAATATAACAACAAGAAAATTAGCCGAGCGTTGCTTCGCCTTTGTTCCAGTTACATGGGCAAAGTTCGTCTGTTTGTAGGGCATCGAGTACACGCAAAACTTCGTCAACATTACGGCCTACACTCAGGTCGTTAATGCATACCCAGCGTATAATGCCTTCGGTGTCAATAATATAGGTAGCACGATAGGCAACTTTTTCGTCGGCTGTGAGTATACCCAGTTCTTCTGCGAGGCTTTTTGAAGTATCTGCTATCATTGGGAAACGGAGGTCTCTCAGGTCTTTATGGTCCATTCTCCAGGCGTGGTGCACAAATTCGCTGTCGGTTGATGCTCCTAATAATACTGTTTCCCTGTCTGTGAAATTGGTATAATTTTTGTTGAATTCTGCAATCTCCGTTGGGCAAACAAAAGTGAAATCCTTCGGCCACCAAAACATTACAGCCCATTTGCCTTCAATGTCCTGATTGCTGATCTGCTTGAATTCTTTTCCTTTTTCAATGGAAACCACTGATTTCTTGTTAAAATCGGGAAACTTATCCCCCACGGTAACGAAACTGTTTGTCATTTTATTGTCTGTTATTTTTGGGCAAAGGTCGTTTATTAACGAGACAAAAAAGGTGACTTTAGTTATGTTTTGCCAATAAAAAAATAAGAATAAACAATAGCGACTTACAACTAACTACAGTTGGCGCTTAAAATGCAATTATAATAATTGTGTAAAATGTTGAAAAGAAGATGTTTGTAGATAGTCGAGTTTAACGAATGAGGGTGACGGTTCCTTTCGATTCCTGGGTTTGGCCGCCGCAGTCGAACTTGATGTAGTAGAAATAGGTACCCATGTCCTGAGGGATGCCGTTGAGTGTACCATCCCATTGCACAGTGCTATTTGTAGTTTCGAAAACGGTTTGTCCCCAGCGGTTCTCCACTCTAAAGATGTGGAAATTATGGGTGCCATTAGCTATTGGACGGAAGAGGTCGTTCTTGCCATCGCCATTTGGGGTAAAAGCGGTTGGGAAAGTAATGGTGCAGCAGGCATCGGGCGAAATAAGCACACTGTCGGTAGACTCACAGCCAAATGGGTTGATAACATCCAGTTTTATGTAGCCGGGTGCTTCTATACGTCCCCATGTTGTGGGGCGGTTGAGATTATGGAAGAAATGAGCTGGTGTCCAGATATAAAGGTTGCCGAACGCTGTTGTGTCCGCCGCTGAAAGGTAAACGCTGTCTTCGAGGCAGATGTTTCCGGTGTTGTTGGGACTGAGGATACGTGCATCGGGTGCTGGTAATACGTGCACGGTATCGAATGCATCCTGCCCGCGGCAACCTTCATTTGACAAAGCTGTAACCTTTATCGTAAACGTGCCCGGTTGTGCCCAGCTAAGTGTGTAAGGGCCGCCTGTGCCTGCACCCTCTGAAATGATGTTTGCTCCGTCAAAATCCCAAATGAATTTATTCGCATCGGTGGAGATGCCGCTCAGTGCAAGCAGCGCAGTATCACCGGCGCAAATCATATCCCGCATGTAAGGAGTTGCGAATGGCTCGGGCAATACCCTTATGTGTATCGTATCGCTGGTGTTGCAGCGCTTGCCATAGTCGCTGGCGGTTAAAATGATATAGGGGCTCTTTAGTGAATCGAATGCGAGTACAATGGAGGCAGCGCTGTCGGAACCATAAAAAATGGTGTCGCCGGGTGGTATAGACCACGCATAGCTGGCACCAGATAGCGTTGAGCCGTTGTAGCTGAATGTAAGGGTATCGAACTGGCACACGTAGTTTCTGCTCTGTGCAATTGTAAATATAGGTTTGTACAAGACGGTGACGGTGATTGTGCTTTCGTCGCTTGTGCACCCATCTATTTTTTGTGTTACGTACCAGGTAGTGCTGCCTATTGTTGTAGTGCTTGGTGTAGGGGCAGAACTGAGTGGCATTGTTGAAGTTGCAGACGTATACCATTTAAGCCCAACGCCTCCCGCAGTAAGTGCGAACGGCGTTGAAAATTGGCAAATACTGGTATCGGTAGTCAATGGGCGTCCGGGCTTCCTGGTTATAGAAACCGGGTCTGCTGCCGGTGCGCTTACGCAGCCGGCTACTGTCTGTGTTACATAGAAAGTATCGACCCCCGCATAGGCAGTGCTTGGAATGGGTGCGGTAGAAGAGCCGGTACCTGTATGTCCGCCGGGGCCATACCACAACAGGTCGGTACCGGTAGCAGATACCGGAACAGGCACATCATATTGGCAATAAGACTGAAATAAGACGGATGGAGCAGCCGGTGTTGGAGGGTCAAACAGGAACATTGGCCCAATGGTATTGTAGGGGCACCCAGAAGTAACGACAGCGAAATAGTCATATCTACCCGCGGCCAGCCCCGAAATAGTAATGGTGCCGGTAGATGAGGCATGCATGATAACCGAACTTGAAGACCCTCCGTACGTGAAACTTATGGTGTCAGTAGTGCCGGCACCCAGTCCTGCAATAGTAATGGAACCATCATGCCCACCACAGGTACTCGGGTTCGAGAAACTGGAAAAGTAAATGATAGTTGGTCCAGGCTCATTGATGGTTGCAACGCCGGTACCTGTGCACCCGGCCGTATCTGTAATGTTGACTGTGTAGGTACCAGCGGCAAGGTGTGTTGCAGTAGGTGTTGTCTGCACCGGGCTTGTTGTCCAGCGGTACGTATATGGTGAACTGCCGCTGGTAACCGTTACGGTGGCCGATGCCGAGCTATCTCCAAAGCAGGGCTCATTGGTGTTGATAACGGTATTGGCAACGGTGTTACCCATTATCCTTATGGAGTCGGTATGCAGGCACCCAACGCCATCCATAATGGTAAATACATAGTCTGTGGGACCTGTTGGCGTGGCTACCGGATCTGCACATGTGGTGCAGGTGAGCCCGGGCGCTGCTGACCAGCTGTAAGTTAGCGGCATGGCAATGTCAGTAGCATCAGTAGTAAGTACTATGCTTGGGCCCGTGCCAAAACATACTGATGTATCGGCGCGCTTGTGTATGGAGAGCCTTGATGGTGCAACTCTTGTGTACAAAGTATCCTGACAGCCGTAGCCCGGGTAGGGCGTAAGTATAACGGCATATGTGATGGTGGCCGAGGGTACTGTAAATGTTGAATTCTGCAACGTGTCTAAAACGCGGGAATAATTGGTAGAATCGTACCACGTGTAGTGTTCAAAGCCGGACGGGGCTGTAAGCGTAACTGTGGATGTATCGCAGGTTACGGTTGAAATGGCAAATAGCCCACAAGACATATCCAGATATCCGTAGCCGAAGTGTGCACCATAGCCGCAATCGCCGGCGGAAAAATCTACGATAACTGTAGAGCCACCCAGCCCTGAAAGGTTGATGCTGGAAGTTGTCCAGCCCTTGCAATACACATCTGTAAAGCCGGAAAGCCGCGAAGGGTAGAAGCCCGGGATTGATGAAGAAGCTACATAGTTAAACTGAGAACAAGAAACTGCATTACCAGTTGCAGAGTCGTAAGCATTCACCTCAAAGCGGGGTTGTGAAGCCGGAAGGTGTGCGCCATCCTGCAGCACGCAGGCATAGCGGTAAACAAGGCTGTAGTCGGTAACTCCCGGTGGTACGTGCACATAATACCGGGCTTTTTCTGCGCAGCTGTTTACGGTATCGCTACCCAGCATGAGCGAGTATTCGCCACTGCCGGGTGCTACAACAGGGAAAAGACCATGAGGATCAAGTGCAACGCCAGAGGTAAGCGTATGACGGCGGCGTAATGCAGGTGTGCTGGTGGGGGTGCTTATAGGGCAGCAAGTGCCAACAAAGAAATTCCAAACAGTAGTATTGCCAAGCTCAAATCCGATATTGGGGGGGCAGGACCCCTGGCCGGAGGCGTTAAAATAAACTCCCAATAAAATGAAAATCAAAAAAGGTAGTTTTTTATGATTCATTTTGCCAGATTAGTCAATGCGATGAAAATATCTCGTTTCTCCAGGGCTACATCACTAAAATATTCTTTACAACAATTAAGCAATTTATGAATTTATTTCTGAAACCGCATAACCGGCATAAGAATTAATTATTCTATAAATTAATTAAAATAATTTTCGATAAAGGAAAGGGTTACGATGTGAATTAAGACAGTACTAAAAGTTAAAACCGTTGGGCTAAACGGTCAAAAATTATTAATTATTGATTAAAAGCGCGTTTTTAGGTGCAAATTAGGGTTTTGGCGGTATTTGGGAAGGCTATATAGTTGAAATTTTCGCACTGCGATTTGTTTGCGTTTTTAAATCTGGCGGTGGGAATTTTCTACAAAATAATCTGCTTTTTTGGCAAAACATTTGCATGATTACAGCATATGATTTCCTTTACCTTCCGTCAATTACAGTATTTTCGCCCTTTTACAGGTGAAGCATGTTGAGAAATATAGTATTTATAGTTCTTTTCTTACTACTGCCGGGGGTATCCTGCGGGCAGGCTGATAGTTTTACCTGGCTTCCAACGCCACCCCCCCACTATAATTTTGTAAAGTACGAAGACAACTACATTAGCGGGCACGGCCAGCTTGATTCGTTCCTGCACAAGCTTGTCATCTTAAAACACACCCACAAAGGCAATGTAAACATTATTCATATCGGCGACTCCCACTTGCAGGCCGATGGCATCACTTCTGTGTTGCGCAATGGCTTTCACGATTTTTTTGGAGATGCCGGCCGGGGGCTTGTTTTCCCGTATCAGCTGGCCAATTCCAATGCGCCGCATGACATACAAGCCAAGAGCAACATAACATGGAAGAACAACCGCCTAACCAGTCTTAATAAGCCGGTTACTACAGGCATTGCCGGTTTTGGCATACAGTCGCCCGCGAATAATGCCGCAATAGATATTAAGCTAAAAGAAATTGACGGGCATCAGGAGCATTTCAACAGAATGGTTTTCTTTCTCTGCAACGATAGTGTTTGCTATAAAGTGACGGATAGCACGCTTACTACCTCGGTTATGTTCAATACCCCGACCCGTAAAAATGCTCCGCCTGTTGTAGTGAACTCTGATTCCCTGCTTACGGGTTTTGAGATAAAGAGAGTGGGCGGCGGTGATGAGGGCGACCACAGTTTTTATGGGGTTTCGCTGGAGCGTAGCGACGTAGAAGGCGTACTGTACCATACCATTGGTGTAAACGGTGCGAGGTATGATCAGTACCTCGCAAGTGATTTGTTTTGGTCGCAGCTATCGGCACTAAAGGGCGATCTATTCATCATTTCACTGGGTACCAATGAAGCTCAGAACCCCTATATCAACGAACAGAATATCATGGGTATCTGTGATTCGTTTGTAAAGAAAATACACAAAATAGCTCCGGCGGCAGCCGTGCTGATAACAACACCCTGTGGCTCTTACTACCGCATGAAAAAGCCTAATAAGGGCATTCAGGGTGTAACGCTGGCTATGTTGAAATATTGCGAAAACAAGTCGATACCTTGCTGGGATTTATTTGACATTGCTGACGGGATGGCCGGGATACCCATGCTAAAAAAGTATGACCTGCTGAGCCATGACCTGGTGCACTACAACAATGCGGGTTACCAGCTGCAGGGCCTTCTGCTGCTCGATGCGTTTGCGAAGGAATACAACAAGTATGAAAAACGCCACCCGTGGAAACCCACTGCGAAGGTTGCTACAGCAAGGCCAAAGCAGGAAATGCCGGTGACAAAGACCAAGGTTGTGGAAACTGAAATAATGAAGGCAAAAATACAAACAGTAAAGAAACCCACCGCCGACAGCCTGCTTACAAACCCGCCAAAACCCGCCAAGGTGCCTGTGCCCATGCCAGCTGAGCACAAAACCAATATTAAGGTGGAGTACGAAAATTAGTACTCAATTTTACTTTGCGCTGGCACAGGCTTATTGCTATTTGAAAAAATCGTGGTAAATTCGTGTTTTATTCCTTTTAATATGAAGAAAGTTATTGCCGGTTTCGCTGTGTTGACTATGTATATGTTTAGCTGCAAAGAAACCCCCCCAATCATAAAATTTAGCGATACAGCCGTTGTAGATTCTACGGATACCCTATCTGTTGTACCGGCAGCCGACCCGCATAATGTGCTGATTGAGGATTTTACCGGCCCGCAGTGCACTAACTGCCCGTCAGCGCATAAAATAATTGAAGATATGCAAGCTGCAAACCCCGGTCGAATAAATGCACTGGCTTTGTACATAAAATACGGGAGTCAATCAACACCATGTAAGGGTGCAAAATATAATTTCAGTAATGACTCTGCTGTTGCGGTGCAGGGCAGTGTATTTGGTGGAGTTCCATCACTGCCGATTGGCGGTATAGACAGGTTGCCGCTGGGTTCTGCCAGCAAACCCTACCTTGTTGATTATGACAACTGGAATGCTGATGTTCCGGCTCAGTTTGGTCTCGTTGATAGCATTAATCTGAGCGTGCGCTGTAACTATAATAACGTGAACGGTATCGCTACAATATCGGCTACCGTAACCTACCTGCGCGATGATACTGCGGCTAAGAACTTGACGATAGCTATTTTGGAAGATAGTCTGATTGATATTCAGGAGGACCCCTCATTTTTGTCAAATTATGACTCTAACTATGTGTTTAACAACGTTTTCAGAGGTACGCCTACATCGGTTCCGTATGGAGATGCCGTTGCGCCAAATATTAAGCTTAAAGTTCACGGTCTACAGTATACAAGAACATATACTTACAAATTGGCTTCAGATTGGAACCCTAAGCAATGCAGGGTAGTTGCCTTCGTAACAAGGGGCGATG
>CAILMA010000066.1 GCA_903835145.1 uncultured Bacteroidota bacterium | reverse complement strand
TCAACCAGCGGGCGTTGAAGCCAGCCGTTTTTATACAAAATACTTTCTTCAGGTGGGTACCTCGAATGCTTGTCTTTTTGGTGGGGCAGGTATTCTTCGTAGCGGGAGAGCAGGTAGAAAATAGCCGAAAACAAATCGAAGGACACCGTGTAACCATCCTTATCAGCGGGGAAAAGTGTTGGCAGCTGCCTCCAGGCACCCGTTGGCAGTTGAATAGGTTTGATACCCGTTTCTCCCAAAAGGCCCGAACAAAATACGGATGGAACTCCAGGAATTATTTTGCCATAAGAAAGCGATATGGAGTGATCTTCTACCTTATTTGTAATGATGAAATTCAGTTGCAGCCGCTCCTTGAATAACCAGTTCAGTACGAAGCTGAGTCTGGCATTATCAAAAGGGGCATATACAACTATTGCCTTCATATTTGTTTTTATCTGAAATTAGATGCCAAAGATAGATAAAGGTTTAAGTTGTTTGTGTCAAATTCATGCGCAATCTGATGGACTGGAATAAAAGTAAATCATTTGCTTTAAAATAAAAGAGTATTGAAGAACAATCCTTTGGGCAGGTTTGAACGACCTGACTAATTTCTAAACTAAGAGCTAAAAATAAAGTTCACATTTGGCTGTTCTTTCTCCTTTCAGCTTAGTAACGAAAGCCTTTAAATACACCAGATAAAATTTTATATAGCATGCTCACTTAAAGATACTCCCAGGCGCTTTTATAGGCATTAAGCTGCTCAGCGTGGGCTATAAAACCTGCATAAAACGGGAATTGACTCAGAGTGGCACTGTCGCCTATCACCACAAGTTTTTTCCTTGCCCGGGTCATGGCTACGTTCATTCGCCTTGTATCCGAGAGGAAGCCAATGGTACCGGAAGCGTTACTTCTGGTCATGCTTATATATACAACGTCTCGCTCCTGCCCCTGAAAGCTATCAATCGTATTTACTGAGATAGACGCCAAATAGGGTTTTAGCTCTGGCGCATGTGCAAGCAGTTCTTTCAATACTTGAATTTGCTGCCTGTAGGGCGAAATAACCGCAACTGTGGGGAACGAAGCCGGAGTATAGTGAGCGGCGAGGTTTAACACAAGCCCCGTGAGATGGCGCAACAGGAAGGCTGCCTCTTCAGGGTTGGAAGTGCTCACTTCCTCTGTTTTTTCGTCGTAGCCGCAACCGGCGGTGTCAACAAACAGGAGCGGTTCATCGCCGGGGTACAGCAAGTGGCCGGCAACAGTATCGTGCGCCAGCAGTTTATTTTCATAAAACACTTTCGATGAATAGCCCATAATCTGTTCGTTCATTCGGTATTGCTCCTGCAGCAGTATTACGGCTTCGGGGTGCAGCGCAATAGATTTTTCAAGCAGGGTATTACTGAGGCCTTTTTTTGCGGCTTCGTTACTTTTTATAGTCGGGGAAAGCTGGCAATGGTCGCCGGCGAGAATCACTTTTTGTGCTTTTAGAATAGGTATCCAGCAGGAAGGTTCCAATGCTTGCCCGGCCTCGTCTATAACCACAGTATGGTACTTGAGGTGCCGCACCGTGTAGTGGGTTGCGCCCACAAGCGTCGCAGTTATCACCTGTGCTTTCGCTATCAAGTCGTCGACTATATATTGTTCAGTCTTGTCTACATCCTTCATTATTTTGTAAGCCTCGTCAAAGAGCGCCTTTCTTTGCTCCCGCTCTGCACGCCCAAAGCTTCTTTTGTATTTATGGGCCATGTTTTTGAATTCTGACGCCTGTTTCTTCAGCCGTTTTATTTCTTTCATGGCACTGTGGTCGCTCATTTTGCTATCG
>CAILMA010000065.1 GCA_903835145.1 uncultured Bacteroidota bacterium | reverse complement strand
CAATTCTTTATCTCTAAATGGCCACAATGAGAGTGACGCAGATTTTCTGTCATCCCAGCTTCTTTACTTTTCTTTGTGCTGCCGCAAAGAAAAGTAACAAAAGAAAACGGCACTTTGGCGAACAGCTCCGCACGCCAAAGTAGCTATGCTGCGTGTTATTGTGGTTTGGCCAACGCCCCAATAAGGCTGCGCTTCCGGCTCTTTTCTGATGGGGTTGTTGATGGCGGTTGCAAAACGCGTTTTTTTTGGGGGGGGGCGCAAGGTCAGCGGGGCGGAGGCCGGGGGTGCAGACGTGCGACAGGTGCGATCTGCGACAGGGTTGCAAATAGTATTAGAGCGATTTTATTTTTTCGGGAGGGGGATTGTATAGTGGGTTTTGCGGGTGATGGTGGGGTTGATGGTGGGGTTGATGGTGCTGTGGCTTACTGATTGTTGCAGATTGGGGTAGACGGGTATTGTTTGGTGGGAATCGGAAGGGTGTGGCAATGGGAATGATCTTTTGCTGTCTCTGTCATCGGTAGTTTCGGCAGGGTCGACTGCTGATGTATTTATGGCTTCCCGGAGCGCTTCCTTACGTTTATTTGGAGCACGTTTGGGGTTTTCCTCCGCCTTTGTGAGTTTTTCGTACTGGGCGAGGAGCCGCACGAGGGTTGCCAGGACTTTAACTCTCTTTTCTATCGGTAATAGGTGGATGTCTTCGGACAAAACCAGTAGTTGAATTTTTAGGGCTTCAAGGGCCTGAGCCTTGCTGTCGGTCTCCAAACTTTCTTGTTTCCTGTATTCCGTGGCGGCCGCTTCTTCAAGGAGGGTAAAGAAGGGCAGGGAAAGTGTATGCAATTGGGGGAAGTTAATAACCATAGTCGTTTTTGAAAGGTTTTCGAGATACTTACGGGTGATTTTTAATACAAAATATTGCTGGTGCGCAGTAAGCCTGTGCAGCCTGATGTATTCATTTACATTATCCATAAACAGAAACAGGTCGTGCTGCTGCTCAGATGTAACATCGTACATATACCGCAGGATGATGAGCGGGCGGGCAACATCAGGAAACAGGTGGAGCCGGGCATTTTCGAGGTAAAGCTCCATAGCCGCCTTTTGAAAAGGACTGTTGGTGTTGTATACGTATTGGTTGAGGTCTCCACTTGTCATAATTATTGGCCTTTATGTCACAAATTTACGAACATTTATTTTGCATTTCCAAAATTTTTGGCTTTAATTTTTGAATTAGCTTGAAAAGCGTTGCGATTGGCGCAAATAAGGACACGAATTTTGGAATAAAATAGCTATTGGGCACCGGGAAAAAGAGTTGCAGAAGGGTATATAGCTTGTTTATTGGGTTTTGAAAGTGCAGTGATATTTTGGGTTGTACTGGTCTAAATCTGCAATGCGCTGAAAGTTTATTACTTTTATTGCTACAATTTTACACATGCAAATCAATAAAACTATTCTTGGTATTGCGGCGGTTGCCGCGCTGGCTTCGGCCTGTAACGAGCCCGCAAAAAAAGATGGCCCAAAGAAAGACATTCTTGCCGCCAATCTGGACACAACAGCGAAGCCCAGCGAAGACTTTTTTAACTATGCCAACGGCGGTTGGATAAAACAAAATCCGATACCGGGTGAGGAAATAGAATTTGGCGTGGGCCAACTGGTGCAACGGGAACTATATGAAAAACTCAGGCACATAAACGAGGAAGCGGAAAAGAAGGCTGAGAAAACAGGAAGTGGCCAACAGATAGGCGATTTTTGGTATAGCGCTATGGACTCAGCCGGGATAGAAAAAAATGGTATTACCCCACTTAAGGGCGAACTTGATAAGATAGCAGCTTTAAAGAGTCCGGAAGAAGTAATGACGCTTGCAGCCCACATGCATACCTATGGTGTAAATGTGTTTTTTAACGAGGGCGTAGAACAAGATGCCAAGAACAGTGATATGGAAGCGTATGTGATGAGCCAGGGCGGACTTGGCATGCCCATACGTGACTACTATTTTAATACTGATGATAATACCATGAAGGTGCGCAGCGCCTATCCGGGGTACATCGCAACACTATTCAAGCTCTCAGGAGTAGATGCAGCAGCGGCTAACGAAAAAGCAAAAGCGATTCTGGCGTTTGAAACCAGCCTTGCAAAGGCATCGCGCAAGCTGGAAGATCTGCGTGACCCCTACAAGAACTACAACAAATTTGCTATCAGCCAACTCAGCACCCTGTCGCCGGGCATAAAGTGGCCTGCACTGCTTGATATAATAGGAGTGAAGCACGTAGATAGTGTGATAGTGGGGCAGCCTGAGTTTTTTAAAGCGCTTAATAAGCTTGTAGCTACCACTAACATCAACACGCTTAAAGATTACATGACCTTCCAGCTCATCAGTCATTTTTCGAGCGACCTGAGCAAGGCTTATGTGGATGCGAACTTTGACTTTTACAGCAAGACCATACGTGGCGCAGAACAACAGAAACCGCGCTGGCGCAGGAGCCTGGACGCTGAGCAGGGTGTAATAGGTGAGGCACTCGGGCAGTTGTTTGTAAAAGAATACTTTAGCCAGAAAGCCAAGCAACGGTATGAGCAAATGGTAGAGAACGTGAGAATGGCTTACAAGGCGAGGATGGAGAAACTGGAATGGATGAGCGACAGCACCAAGCAAAAAGCGATTCATAAACTAATGGCCATCAATAAAAAGGTGGGGTACCCTGACAAATGGAAGGACCTTAGCACGCTGAAAATAGACCGTGGGCCTTATGCCCTTAATATGATGCGGGCGGCCGAATGGTGGAATACTTACTACCTGAACAAACTGGGAAAGCCTGTGGACCGCACAGAATGGGACATGACACCGCAAACGTATAATGCATATTACAACCCATCGAACAACGAAATAGTACTGCCAGCAGCCATGATGACCGTACCGGGCTTTAAAGATGAAGACCTTGATGATGCGCTGGTATATGGCTATACTGCTGCAAGCACAGTGGGTCATGAGATCACCCACGGGTTTGACGATGAAGGCCGCCAGTTTAACGAGCATGGCAACCTGAGCAACTGGTGGGGACCACAAGACTCTGCACAATTTATGAACCGTGCCGAAGTATTGGTGCAACAGTTTAACAAAATGACACCGCTTGATACAATGCACATTAATGGCCGTGCTACGCTCGGTGAGAACCTTGCTGATCTTGGTGGCATATTGATAGGGCTTGATGCATTTAAACAGACTGAAGCCTATAAAAAAGGTGAGAAGATAAGTGGGTTAACTCCAGTTCAAAGGTTTTTCCTTGGTTATTCGCTGGGTTGGTTAGTGTCTGAGCGCCCTAAAAAGATCGCGAGCCAATTGCTTACGGACGTACACTCCCCTGCCAAGAACAGGGTAAACGGACCATTCCCGAATGTACCTGAGTTTTATGATGCCTTCGGTATAAAGCCGGGCGACAAAATGTACATACCAGATAGCCTTAGGGTGCACCTTTGGTAAGAAATCCCAATAAACCACAATAAAAAATCCGCTCCAGAATCAATTCCGGAGCGGATTTTTTATATCATTTAAGTAAAGGATTTTCTTCGAACTGCCCCCTACCCTAAATATTGCAGGGGCAACAGTAAAACCTGACAACAATTGTAGTTTATTGCCTACCAGTAGCGACCAGCACCGCGGTAAGAGTACTTACTTTTCTGTTTGCGGAAATTGCTCCGATGCTGCCTGTAACCTGAACAGGCAATAATCTGGCTCAGAATTAATAACACGGCGACTGTTCTGATGATTTTTTTCTGCATAGTGATGCAAAGCTAAAAAAATATCTTATCAATTGGAACAGGGCATTTGTTTTAAACAATGTGATTTTCAAAAAAAGGGCTGCGGAAATTGTAAGCGGTTTATTTTGCGGGGGAGACTGGCTCACCCTGATGGAGCACCATGGCAATACGTCGGGTATTTTCAATGTTAACGAGCGGGTTGGCGGTAAGCACAACCAGGTCAGCAGCGCAGCCAACGGCAATCTGACCAATTTTTTTATCGGGGAAAATAAGACTGAAATTACGGGATGCGCTGTTGATGGCATCTGCATTTGTCATTCCCGCCCTGATGTACTGCTGCAGCTCCTGATGCATGGAATAACCAAAAAAAACGGCAAAGCTACCTGCATCTGTACCTGCAACTATAGGTATTTTATGGGCTACACAATGCTCCATATTCTGGCGAAATCTAATGCTATTGTGGTAGATGAGCCTTTGTTTTTCGGTTATAACAGGGCGTGTAAAATTGTCTATATCCACATTCTCAAGATATGCAGGATATGTGGTTTTAGTGAGCAGCGTGTCGGACAGAAACGAATATCCGGCGCCCTCAAGTGACGCCTGCAGGGATGTGAGCGCCGGTATGATGAACATGCCTGACTTAGCTATAGTATTGAGCTGCTGCTCGGTGAATTCATCGACGGGCATTTTTAAGATGCCATCAACACCAACCCCGGCGCAGGCTGTAGCTTCGCTGGCGAGGTCGACATGAGCGAGTACTTTTTTGTTTTTAGCGTGCGCAGTCTTCACTATATCTTTTACCATTTCAATGGTAAGCGATGGTAACAGAGCGGAGCCATCGTCCTGAAAAGAAATAACGACGGCGGCGGCGCCACTGCCAATGGCATCGTTGGCAGCTGTTGCTGCATCGTAACTATCGGTGACCAGGCGTGCCTTAACGCCAAAATCGGAACCATAGCCCCCTGAGACCGTAATCACGGGGCCCGACTCATATATTGTTGCGCCAGGACGCAAAGCAACTCCCGATGATTCGCTGACGGAATTGAAAACTGGCTGGGGAGCAGAAATATCGAATATCGAAGTTACCCCGCACTGGAGCGCACTTTTTGCGTTATAATTCGGGTCGCTGGCGGTAAATGGTTTGCAGGGACTTGCAGAAAGGCGCGCATATGCATCGCACAAACCCGGAATTACAAACTTACCATGGAGAGGAATCCGAGTGCCTGTAGTGTTCGTAGGGTTTAGGTTGATGGCTTTAATTATTCCGTCAGCCACGATGAGCTCTGCGAAGGATATAAATTTTGTACCGTTGAAATAAAATCCGTTTT
>CAILMA010000064.1 GCA_903835145.1 uncultured Bacteroidota bacterium | reverse complement strand
TATATTAAAGAAAGTAAATCGAGATAGGCCATAAAGAAGTGCAAACAGTAACGAAATGGTTCTGGATTTAAGGAAGATATTCAGTAAATATGCAAAAAGAATTGTGTTTGTAGCCTGCACTAAAACGTTGAAAAGGTAGTAGCAAGTAAGGTTTTTCTTAAAGAATATGATTATGAAGTGCTGCACTATATTTTGCACCGGGCGGAACTTGCCGCCGGCAACTGACATATTTATCTGTGCAAGGAATGTATTGAGTTGATTGTGTTCCTTGTAAATACTGAGATCATCACCATAAATGGTGTTTGTTTTCCACCGGAAAAAATAAAGAAAAATTATTACTGAAACAGCAATAAAGGAAACGATGAAGTAAGTATAATTGTTGCGCGTGTTATTCATTGTCAAATGATGTTGCTGAATACTTCTTTCATTTTTTCCTTATTGAAATATTGACTCACGTAATTTAAACCGAATTCAGAAAGGGTGTCCCACTTTTGTTTATCGGAATACAAAATAACAACTTGCCGGGCAAACTCATCTGCATCGTTAACAGGGGTGTAAAGAAAACTTTCGTCTTTATAAAGACCTTCAAATGCCTTATCGGTCCCCACCATTGGCACACCTTTAGCCATCGCTTCTATTACCTTGCCCTTTACACCGGCTCCTAACGTTAATGGAACTATTGCTATTCTGGTAGCGTTATAAAGCTCTTCGAGTTTATCGGTAGATACATCTGGCAATATTTCAAGGGACGGAAATTGCCGCTTATATTCGTACATAAAATCGGGCATTTCGGAACCCGCAATAGTCAACTTTATATTTTCAGATTCAATATTTTTATACGCATTATTTAGAAACCACTTCATTGCGTCTTGATTAGGAGGGTGATGGAAACCACCAACAAACAAAATTCCGGAACGCTGATTAAATGAATTTACTTTTTTCTGCACATCAAAGAAGTAAGGCGCTATATAGTGCAATGGTTTACTGATGTAGCCCTTCAAGAAATTCAACTCATCATAGCTAATAACGATAGAATTTGAAGCGTTATTATACATAAAGTCTTCATCGGCTTTAATCTTCTTTGCAACTTTTATCAGTGCTTTATCGCCTTTTAGGCGCGCTTCTTCTTCTGTTCTCAGGAATCCAAGATCATGGCCGTAGTAAATAGTCTTTCCTTTATAATGGTGGTTGATCAGGTACTTAAGATGAGGTGTACAAATGGACGACCTGCTAAGAATAATAGCGTCAAAATTATTCATGTTGGCCTTGAAATAATTTTCCCATTCGTGGTTCCAATAAACGAATTTGTCGCCGTGCAGCACCTCTACACCTTTTTGCTGTAGTAGCCTCATATAACTTTCAGGCGGGTACATATTGGGTACCAGGAACTTAACCTTGCAATTCATGCTAAGCAGCGTATCAACAAAATTATTAATGGTGCGTGAGCCCGCATCTTTATCTACCGTCGGCACATTATGATCTATTATTAGAACGTGCTTATACCCTGTACTTCGGTCCCGCTCAAAGAATAAATTTTTTCCCTTCTTTGATTTCAAAACAAGTTCCTTTTGCCATTTTTCGGCAAACTTTTGGCGGTTAAGCACCTGATATTGCTTTACCCCTTTTCTTACATCGGTGCCATGAGAAATGCCTTCGAAATGAATCACTTCAGAAAATGGCTGGTAAATTACTTTATAACCAACAGCTCTGACTTGAAAACAAAGATCGGAATCTTCGTTATAGGCAGGGCTGAAAGCCTCGTCAAAACCGCCAACTTCGTCCCAAATTCGCTTGTCTATCATTATAGAAGCACCTGAAATATAATCTACCTCTTTCAGATAATTGTATTCAGGATTTGCAGGGTTATCCCGGTTGCCAAAATTAATAGCACTACCATCCTGCCAAATGATGCCTCCGGCTTCCTGTAGCTGACCATTTGGGTAAACCAGTTTTGACCCGGCTATACCAGCCCGGGGATCATTCTTAAAAACGTTAACCAAATCCTGCAGCCAGTTTTCGCATACCTGAGTGTCATTGTTTAAAAATACCAGATACTTGCCTCGTGCATGGGCTGCGGCATTGTTGCAGTTTTTGAGGAAACCAAGGTTTAAGGCATTTTTGATGTGTATAATATGCTCAAAGTGAGCCGCCCAAGTGCTGTAGTCATCGGTAGAGTTGTCGTCTGCAATAATGATCTCGTAGTCTTTTAACTCATTGTTTTCAAGAATTGACATCACACAATTAAATGTAAAATCCAGTTGATTGTACACAGGAATAATGATGGAAACCAGCGGAGTCTTGGTGTAGGGTAGGGTAACTTTTAGGGTTTTATCGTATTCTTTTGCAAGCTTCTTGTGACTTTTGAATTCATTAAAAGAGGTATCAGGATTGTATTTTCCTGATTTGATGTGCAGCGTGCTTCTAATGCCGGTAACGATTCCTTTTTCTTTTATTTCAGAAATAAGGTCAACGATATTTTTTGTTTTGTGGGGACTTTTTGCAAATCTTTCAATATAGTTATAATATTTTTTTATTTTATTAATCATTAAAGCTCTTTATTTATTGTGTTTCAACACTTACTCCACTAATCCGTTCAAAACTAATGTTTTCGGTTTGAATTCAAAATTGAAAAATGTTAAAAAAGCGCCGCGCACTTGATAATTATCATTTCGCTATACCAACGTTGTTTATTGATGAAAATTGCGCGAGATAGCAATCCAATATTCAAATGTTTTGTAAGATCTCTCAAGGATTAATCCCGTCCCAGAAGGTATATGAGGACGAAG
>CAILMA010000063.1 GCA_903835145.1 uncultured Bacteroidota bacterium | reverse complement strand
TAAGAAACAATGAGTAATGAATCAGGAAACGAATATAGGCTGCCGAAAAAAGAGCCATCCTCAGGTTGTTCTGCGTGGCATAAACCTTTGGCAACACTTCTCCGAAAAGCACCAGCAGGAAGGTAACACCTATCACCTGTATAAGGAAAGACAATCCAGGCCCCATGGCGGGAGGTAGAATAGATCTTATGAAGACATTGGTAGTAATTACAATGGCTATGTTGATGAAATTATTGGCCACCAGTATAGTCGCCAGCAACAGTTTTGGCTGTTCCAGCAGCTGCGCAGCTGTGCGCGCGGAGCCACGTTCCTTCGTTTTAAGAAAGAAGATATCTTTAGCTGAGAGGGAAAAAAAAGCGGTTTCAGCACCGGCTATTACTGCGCTCATTAGCAATAATATGAAGATGGCAATAATGAGTATAGTGCTATTTGAGGTTGAAAATGCCCCCGATGATTGAAGAACAAGTTGACTAAGACAGTAATGGACTCCAGGTAATCCTTCCAAGTGACATAAATTTGGTGAACGAAATCAAAATTATAAAAAAGGACGAAATAAAAATCATCCTTCCCTTTTGTGGCGCACATGCGCCTTCAGCGTAAATACATTATTGTTCATCAATTGCTTTTCAGGCCAGCCTTTTGCGCTGCTTACTGTGGCAAAAAATCAACCAATTAAAATTAAAAGTATAAATTATTCTGCAAAAAAGAAAGAACTGTTTTGGGGAATGCCATTTTATTTAATTCTGAAAGCGCAACCCAGCTTCCGCTGGCCTTTCCGAGATCCGCTTTTGCGCTAAGTTGCAGTGTAAAAAAGCTGGCCTCAATAATGCGGTGGGTGAGTCGCTGGCTAGATTTTCCGGAGTATTCCATATCAGTATACGGGAGTTGAAGGCCCTTGAATTCGGGTAGCTTGGTAAGTTCTGCCCGGGTGAGGGCGGCATCGCTTTCTATGAGGTAGGGCTCAAACAGATTGCCCCATATATCCTGCTCACCGCGCTTTTGCAACCATAAAAAATCATCGTTTCTTAATACAAGGTAGTTGAAGTGCCGGGTAGTTACCAGCACTTTTTTGCTTTTTATGGGCAGCAGGCTGGTGAGGTTGCTTATCCTGGCCTCGCAGTTTTTTTGGAGCGGGCACTCGCTGCACGTCGGGGCCTTGGGTGTGCATACCGTAGCTCCGAGATCCATTATGGCCTGATTGTATGCGGCACTGTCATCCTGTGGCAATAACTCCTGTGCCAACGTAGCAAAGATGTTTTTTCCTTCAGTAGTATCAATCGGTGTCTCAATACCAAAATAGCGCGAAAGTACCCGGGTTACATTGCCATCTACAACCGCACACGGCAGCCCAAATGCAAAAGAGCCAATAGCCGCTGCTGTATAGGGTCCGATGCCCTTCAGCGACAAAATACCCTCGTAGGTGCTTGGGAAAATGCCGGATAACTCGGTAACGATATGGCGCGCTGTTGCCAGCATATTGCGGCACCGGTTGTAGTAGCCAAGCCCTTGCCAAATGCGGTAAACCTCTTCATCGGCTGCGGCAGCAAGTTGCTGAATGGTGGGGTAGGTCTCGGTAAACCGCACGTAATAGGGCAGGCCCTGCAAGGCCCGTGTTTGTTGTAGTATAATCTCCGACAGCCATATTTTGTATGGGTCTTTTTCACTCTTCCAGGGCAGGCTGCGGTTGTTATCGGTATGGTGCCAGACAAGCAGGGCAGGGGTGAACTTATGTTGGTGTGTATGGCTCATGGCTGTGGGCAAAGATAGGGTGTGCAAACTATTCAGAAGTCCGGTCTCTACGTGAAAGCATTGTGAGCAAAAGCCAATAATAAGCCAGGACTCCATCGGTAGTTAAAAAATGTGAAATAATTTGTGTTACATAAACTGTTCATTAAATTTGTAGAAGCGCAGCCGGACTCAATACCGCCCTGCGTAAAAGACCAATGAAGAAGTCAAAACAAGTCATCCTTACTACGGCATTTCTTGCAGCAATTGCACCGGCTACAAGTACGGCTCAATCGGTAAAAGATAGTGTGGCGCCGAAGCCACAACCCGATAGCGTTGTAAGCTTTAACGATAGTACCGCATACTATAAAGACAGTACGATTGTGCGCCCCCAAACGAACTATGTGTACACAGAAAATACCGGGTTTTGGTGGCGTTTCAGGTTGTTTTTTCGTTTTGGGCACTATGGGCGGCATTGGGAAGCAAATCATCAATATCTGGCACAGCGGCACAGGCAGCCTGTACCGGCGGTAGCGCGGGCCACTGACGCCGGCCCCAGAGCTGGTGTACCGGTCGCCAGGAGTAGTATGTCCGCGGCACCCGTAGTAAAAAAAGGCGGCTTTGGTGGTACCATGCGAGCATCTACAGCCTCAGCACATTCCTGATAGTAACATGAAAAGAATACCTATTACGCCCCGGCCCGACTGGCAACGGAAAATTACCGGTCAGGGCTTCCTGTTTTATAACGATGACAGCTATTACAACGAGTCGGCTGTTTATGAATTTGAGCAGTGGGAAACCGACCTGATAGAAAAAGCCACGAACGAAATATATGCCATGTGCGTTAGGGTGGTGGAGTATGTAATAGAAAATAAGCTGTGGGATGAGTTTTTTATTCCCCATGAATATGCAGAACTTATAGAATGGACCTGGCAGAAAAAAACACCGACCTTTTACGGCCGTTTTGACCTCGGCTATAACAATGGGGTGGTGAAGCTACTTGAGTTTAACGCCGATACCCCTACGCTGCTGCTGGAAACCGGTGTGATACAATGGTACTGGCTGCAGGATTACAACAAAGATCTGGACCAGTTTAACGCCATACACGATGCGCTGACTGCCCATCTGGCTCATTGCGCCCACCAACTGCTGCCCGGCAAACTGCACTTTTGCTGCAACGATAACCTTGAAGATTTTGTAACCACGAGGTACCTGCAGGATATTGCCATACAGGCGGGGATAGCTACTGAGTTCATTGACATAGATGATATAGGACTGGGGCCTGATGATGAGTTTGTAGATACCAACGGGCAGCCCATAACCAACATTTTCAAGCTTTACCCCTACGAGTGGTTGTTTGATGAGCCCTTTGGTGCCTTCCTCATAAAAAATAAAGCGACTTGCAACTGGATAGAGCCGGCCTATAAAGCCATCCTCTCTAACAAGATGATGCTGAAGTACATCTACGAGTTATTCCCCGATTCGCCCTACCTGTTGCCTTGTACCACGCCGGGTGGGTCGGTGCCCATACCGGCAAGTTATGCCCGCAAGCCCATATTTTCAAGAGAGGGGGAGAATGTGACACTGGTGGTGGCAGGTGAAACCGTAGAAGCCACGAATGGCGAATATGGTGACGAAGGCTACGTGTACCAGCAATACTTTGAATTGCCGGAGTTCGATGGCAGGCACCCAATTATAGGCAGTTGGGTAATAGGTGGTAAGGCGGCAGGTATAGGCATCCGCGAGTCCATTGGGCGTATTACCAACGTTACCAGCAGCTTTTGCAGCCATTATATTGAGGGGGAGGACCGCTGAGCCATGATTTTTGTCTGAACCTTGATTTTTTTGGATTGAAGGGAAAAAAGGATTGTTCTTAGTTCATGTCCGACATTAAGTCGATACAGGCTTTGATCCGCAAGGGCAAGATAGGTTTTTAAAGCCATAAGATTTTATTGTACTCTTTGAGCGAGGATTTTGAAGATGTTACTGCGGCATGTTACATCCGTTGCCTTTTCGCCACAGAAGCCAGCACATAAAAAAGAAGAATACCGAGCAGGGCACCAAGGCTATCGGCAACGGCATCGAGGAATTCGCAGGCGCGGCCAAGGGAAGGCAGGGCGCCTTGCAGGAGCTCTATACTGGCACCAAGTGCAATACTGATGATAAGCATAGTGAACAACCAAATAGGCCGCAACAATGGCCGGCTACACAGCCAAAGAAAAGAAAATCCCCCGAAGAGGAGGAGGTGCACCCATTTATCTATAAATGGGGCATCAATTTTGGGTAGTTCTTTACCGGGGGTAAAGCAACCAATAAAAATAAGCAAGGTCCATAGCACTGCTACAAACCTTGCCTGTTTTTTATAAGGAGATTCATTCGTAAAAATCCGGAGCATGTATTATCCCACGAGTGCTTTATAACCTGCTGCATCGAGCAGGGCAGCAACGTCAGCTGTGTTATCAACTTCCATCTTTATCATCCAGCCTGCGCCGTATGGGTCAGTGTTCACGCTTTCAGGGCTGCCCTCAAGGCCTTTGTTTAGTTCAGTAACCGTTCCGGCTACAGGAATGTAAAGGTCTGATACTGTTTTTACTGCTTCTACAGTACCGAATATTTCATTGGCACCAAGGTGCTTGCCTTCAGTGGTAATATCAACAAATACGATATCGCCCAGCTCATGCTGTGCAAATTCTGTAATGCCTACAGTTGCGATGTTGCCATCGAGGCTAATCCATTCGTGATCCTTGGTATAGCGTAAGTTGCCTGGGAATTCCATTTCTATAATTTTTGCGGTAAAAATAGCAAAATTGTTTGCAGTTGGTAATGATACTGCTTAGTAATTTTAAATAGCAACCTAAATTTCATACCAACTATGGCTACTGCAAGTTGTATGTTATTTATTTATTTTTAAACAAGTTCGTTTCTATCTGCTTTTCCAGTGCTTTTTATCAAAATATTTGCCTTCTGTTTTTCCGCCCGGCGGTTTCTTCACCTACTTTTGCGCTAAAAAATAAATATCAGCATCATGGCAGAACAATGGCAGCAACTTATTGAAGCCGCATATAGCAACCGGGAATTGCTCAAGGACAAAACCTACAGCGATACCGTGCACGCAGTAATAGAAGAGGTAGACAAGGGCAGGCTGCGCGCAGCAGCACCGGGCCCTGACGGCTGGGTGGTGCAGGAATGGGTAAAAAAAGCCATTCTCCTTTATTTTGGCATTCAACCCATGCAGACCTGGCATATTGAGCCCTTTGAGTTTTACGACAAAATGCTGCTGAAAAAAGACTATGCTGCTATGGGTGTGCGCGCCGTGCCACATGCCGTTGCGCGTTATGGTGCTTTTCTTGGCCGCAATGTGGTGCTGATGCCATCTTATGTAAATATCGGTGCATTTGTAGATGAAGGCACGATGGTTGATACCTGGGCCACCGTAGGCTCCTGCGCCCAGATAGGCAAGGGGGTGCACCTGAGTGGTGGTGTGGGTATAGGCGGCGTACTTGAGCCGCTGCAGGCCTCCCCGGTGATTATTGAAGATGGCTGCTTTATTGGCTCCCGCTGCATAGTAGTGGAAGGCGTAATAGTAGAAAAGGAAGCCGTGCTGGGTGCGAATGTAGTGCTCACCCAAAGCACTAAAATAATAGACGTAAGCGGCGACACGCCAATAGAGTACAAGGGCCGCGTACCAGCCCGCAGCGTGGTAATACCGGGCAGCTACACTAAGAAATTCCCGGCAGGCGATTACCAGGTGAGCTGTGCATTAATCATAGGTACCCGCAAGGCATCAACAGACCTCAAAACGAGCCTCAATGACGCACTGAGGGAGTTTAATGTTGCTGTGTAATACCATTTTGACTACCATTAATTTCGGCATCCTAATCGGACTTCATGTTACCCCTTCTGCCGCTTGCGGACAAGGGGCCAGGGATGCGGACACCAGCGGCGCGATGCCGATTATTAATATCTATTTAGTGTAGGTTACCCTAAAATACTAAAAATGACGCTGCTTTTGAGCATTCAACAAGCCTTTACCGACCTTGAGTTTCTTGGGGAGCCTGTGAGCCACTACTTGTGGTTCGCAGGCATTGTGCTGGCTACACTGCTGCTCAAAAAGCCCATGGCTGCGCTGCTTACGCGACTGAGCGGTAGTTTCACAGCTAAGTTCAGCTACACGAGGCACCGTGCTGCCATGGGCGAGATGCTGTTCAAGCCTATGGAGCGGCTGCTGCAGGCAATACTCTACTTTGTTGCCGCTAACCAGCTCAGCACCTTGCTGAATAGCGTAGAAATAGAAAAATACCTTTACATAGGCAAGAAGGTGAACTTCGACCTCAGCCTCGGCACATTGGTTGATCATGTTTTCCTGTTGCTCTTTATCATCTTCCTCACGAGGGTGATAACCCGTTTTATAGATTTTTTCTACTACCTGAGCATGGGCAAGGCAGAGGCTGAGAAAAACCAGAGCCAGCAGCAACTGCTACCACTCATAAAGGAGATCACAAAGCTGGTGGCCTGGACCATGAGCATATTCGCCATCCTGGGGTTTGTGTTTCATGTTAATGTGCCTGCACTCATTACCGGCCTCGGCATAGGTGGTGTGGCCATAGCACTGGCGGGAAAAGAGACGGTGGAGAACTTCTTCGCGGCTTTCACACTTTTGTCCGACAAGCCATTTCTTACCGGCGACATGATAAAGATAGGCGACATAGAAGGGGTGGTAGAGCGCATAGGCTTCCGCAGTACCCGGCTGCGCCATGCCGATGGAGCGGCATATATAGTGCCCAATCAGCACCTCGTGAGCCAAAACCTCATAAACCTCACTACCCGCGTTACGCGCGGCATAAAAGTAACAGCCAACATACGCTATGGTATAGATGCTACGGCAATAAGCAACCTTACTGCCAACCTCAAAAAAACACTCCGGGAAACAACACCGGTTAAAGAACCTGTGATAGTGGTATTGGAGAATTTTGATAAAGATACCATGCAGCTTATGATCACCTATCACCTGCCCAATCCCCTGCCGGAGGGTGCTAACCTGCTGGAACTCAAGCACGAGATCAGCGTAAAAATATTTGATACCATAGGCCGTTATGCGCAATTTGGGTCCCCGCAGTATTATCCTTTTCCTGCTTCTGGTCAGGCTGAATCAGGCTTAAAAAAAGAGTAGTACCTTTGCGGCAACAACAGCTGTGCTAACATGAAGATTTTAATAGTTGACGACGAACAAATACATAATTTTATTTCCATAAGACTATTCCGTCAAATAAGTCCTGATTTAACCTTGTTCGATTTTACCGACCCTACACTTGCACTTGCTGAGTTGCCTGCCATCAATCCGGACATTATTTTCCTCGATTTGAACATGCCCAAGATCAATGGCTGGGACTTTCTCGATAAAATGATAAAGAACGGACAAAAGGAAAAAGTAATTATACTCACATCATCGGTAAGCACATTCGATCATGACAAGGCTCGTGAATACAGCAACGTACTGGAATGCATAGAAAAACCTATAAAAAAAGAAAAGCTACTTGCTATATTGCAGCAAAATGGCCTTAATTAATGTTGCAAGAGCTTTTCGCCGATAAGGCACTAAAACCCAAGGAAAGAACAGAACAACTTGCCCGGCTTGTAACTGATGGCACTGTAGAAGTGGAGCAACTGATGCTCTTTGCAGCCAAGGGCAAACCACCCATAAAGGCCACCTGTATGGAGAGCCTTGAATTTGCTACCCGCCAAAAACCGGAGATTATTAGCGCAGCAGTGCTTGATTTCGTAGTAAGCAGCCTTGCGGATAAAGCGCCGCGCACCAAGTGGGAAAGCGCAAAAGTGATAGGCAATACCATTCACCTTTTCCCGGGCAGTGTACCTGCAGCGGTAAATGCATTGCTGGCGAACACCGAAGATACGGGTACCGTAGTTAGGTGGAGTGCTGCCTTTGCACTGGGGCAGGTGCTGAAGTTGAAAACCCCGATAAACAATGAACTGGTACCAGCCATAGAGGCTATAATGGCCCGGGAGGAAAAAAACAGCATCAAAAAGATATATCAGGCTGCCCTTAAGAACAATGAAAAAATAAATGAGTAGATAAAGAACCTAAAAATAAAGTTATGAGAGCAATCAACCCCTGGATTAACTTCAATGGAAATGCGGAAGAAGCATTCACATTTTACAAATCAGTTTTTGGTGGAAATTTCACAAAGATCATTCGTTTCAAAGACCTGTCAAGCGATGAATTTCCGGTACCGGAAAATGAGGCCAACAAAATAATGGCTATCGGTTTGCCCATGGGGAAACACAATGTGTTAATGGCCAATGATGTTCCGGAATTTATGGGACGGGTAAACGAAAATGAAAACAGGTCTAAAATATCAATTAGCGCAGAAAGCCGTGAAGAAGCAGACAAGTTTTTTAACGGACTATCAGCAGGTGGTAGTATTGAAGGGCCTATTGGTGATAGCCCTTGGGGTACATACGCCGGAATGTTTAGAGACAAATACGGTATTGAATGGATTGTGGAATTTGACCCGAATTACATTGAGCAAGTTTAACTGCCACTCAATCGTCTTAAAAGCTCCATTAATTGGTTCGATCACTTTCCTGTTTGGGGCACAAAGTTGAGCGCAGAGTGAGGGGAGAACTAAGAGCGGTTCCCCTGCTCTCAACTCTCCCCCCGCACCCGCTCTGTTTCCCGCTCTCAATTATCCCTTCGCACCCGCTCTGTTGCCCGCTCCAAAATGTTCCTCGGGATATTGATTAAAAAAAATAAAGTAATTGCTACTGCACGGCAGTGAACAATTACTTTACTCAATATCATTCTATTTTTCTATTGCTCCAGCGAATGCACGCTGTGGAACAGACGCTTCCAGCGGATGCCGTGGGACATGCCCTCTTTGTGGTAGCTGAACCATACGAACCAGGCCTTGCCCACCACGTGATCAACGGGCACAAAACCCCAGTAGCGGCTGTCCAGCGAGTTGTCCCGGTTATCACCCATCATCCAGTAATAATCCATCTTAAAGGTGTAGGATGTGGCTTCTTTGTCGTTAATAAATATTTTTCCGTCCTTTTCTTCCAACTTATTGAGCTCATAGTTGCGGATGATCCTGCGGTAAAGGGCTATGTTTTGTGCGTTCAACTGGACGGTCACACCTTCCTTCGGCAGTACAATAGGCCCGAAATTATCCCTGTTGAATTTAAAATTGGTGGTATCATGCGGGAATACCCCTAACTCAGTGATAACGCCCTTAGGGTATATTATTGGTTTCACTTCAGCACCGGCAATTTTGCTCAGTTCCTCAGCCTGCACATTCTCGAGAAAGTAAATTCCATTAAGGCCCTGCACTGCTTCAATCTCGTTTTCGTCCATATAGGCAGCGATTCCTGGAGCCTGTCCCTTAATGCTGTACCACAATTTTTGATGCGGAAAGCGTTGGCCTGGCCGGTCATTAATATATAGAATGCCATCTCTCACCTCCAGTTTATCTCCCGGCAAGCCAACACAACGCTTAATGTAGTTTTCGGTTTTGTCTACCGGTCTTGCTATAATTTTATGGCTGTTGTAGAGTGCTTCTCTGTCGTTTCCAAATTCATCTCTAAGTATACTGTAGTAGTCATCGGCCGGGCGGTCTACCACAACAGTATCACCCGCCGGGTAGTTAAACACAACAACGTCGTTGCGCTCTACGTGCCCGAAACCAGGTATACGGTGGTAGCCCCACTGCACTGCCTGTGTGTAAGAAACCCCGCCTGTAAACGGCATGGTATTGTGTACCAGCGGCACAGCCAGCGGCGTCATTGGTATACGCGGACCATAAGATAGCTTGCTTACGAAAAGATAGTCATTCACCAACATACTGCCCTCCATAGACCCCGTAGGTATGGTATATGCCTCGAACACAAAAGTGCGTATGAGCGTAGCCGCCACTATAGCAAACACACCTGCATCGAGCCACTCCCGCCAAACCGGCTTTTTCTTCTTGGTATCTTTATTTTCTTTATTTTTCTTCTGGAGTAGTGCCATGTGGGCGTATATATTTTAAATTATTGCCTCAAAAGTAACAACTTCCGTTTCATTATTTATATTGTGTGTACCCCTCGTAAAGTTTTAACAAATAAGTGTTGCAGCGCTGTTTTTTGCAGTTGATGTCCGGGACCGTGCCATGGGCAACCGCCATTAGGCCAGTGAATCATGTCGTTCAACACAAAAAAATCAGGCAACCCGGTTGCGGATTGCCTGATTTTGCATTCTATAAATTTAGTTTATTATCCCAGCTCGCCTACCATATCCGCAGGTTTCACCCATTCGTCAAACTGTTCTGCTGTTACATAGCCAAGGTCTATGGCAGTTTGTTTCAATGTTTTTCCTGATTTGTGGGCCGTCTGAGCGATTTCAGCAGCTTTGTAGTAGCCTATTTTGGTATTGAGTGCCGTTACCAGCATCAATGAGTTATTTACGTGAGTAGCTATATTAGCCTCAATAGGTGCTATACCTTCTGCGCATTTGTCGTTAAACGATACGCAACCTTCGCCTATAAGCCTTGCACTGTGCAGGAAGTTGAAAATCATTACTGGTTTAAACACATTCAGCTCAAAGTGGCCGGTTGCGCCACCAATGCCTATAGTTACATCATTACCCATCACCTGTGCAGCAATCATGGTAAGTGCTTCGCATTGTGTAGGGTTCACTTTACCCGGCATTATGGAGCTGCCCGGCTCGTTATCCGGTATGTGTATTTCTCCAATACCGGCGCGAGGTCCTGAGCTCAGCATACGGATGTCGTTAGCTATTTTCATCAGGCTCACAGCCACCATTTTCAGCGCACCATGGGTTTCCACTATTGCATCGTGTGCCGCAAGGCTTTCAAATTTGTTTTCGGCTGTTACAAAAGGCAGCCCGGTAAGCTGAGCGATGTTCTCAGCCACTTTTACTGCATAGCCCGTAGGGGTATTGATGCCGGTACCTACAGCAGTGCCACCAAGAGCGAGCTCGCTCAGGTGGGCAAGGGTATTGTTTATAGCACGCAAACCGTGATCCAGTTGAGAAACATAACCGCTAAGCTCCTGACCCAATGTGAGCGGAGTTGCATCCATGAAATGGGTACGGCCAATTTTCACCACGTGCATGTAGTCTTTCGACTTTTGCGCCAGTGTGTTTCTTAGCTTTGTGATACCGGGTATAGTTACATCAACCAGCATTTTGTATGCCGCAATGTGCATAGCGGTCGGGAACGTGTCATTAGATGACTGCGACTTGTTAACGTCGTCATTTGGAGCAAGAAATTTTTCTTTATCGGTAAGCTTACCACCCTTCAGCACATGGCCGCGATAGGCTACAACTTCATTTACATTCATGTTAGACTGGGTGCCGGAGCCGGTTTGCCAAACAACCAATGGAAACTCATTATCCAGTTTACCATCCAGTATTTCGTCGCAAACAGTGCCTATTAGGTCGCTTTTATCCTGTGGCAATACGCCCAGCTGGCAGTTGGTGATAGCTGCCGCTTTTTTAAGGTAGGCAAATGCCCTGATGATCTCCTTTGGCATTCTGTTGATATCCTGTGCTATTTTAAAATTCTCAATAGAGCGCTGTGTCTGTGCCCCGAAGTATGCTGAGGCAGGTACTTTCACCTCGCCCATGGTGTCTTTTTCAATACGAAAATCCATAGTTGTTCTATTTTTTTAAAAGTTGCCGCAAAGATAATTATTTCACAACACCGTTTTTTATGACTTTGGTCGCAATGGTCTGGCTACCGGTTAAGTACATACCGAACGGACATTTTCGTTTGGTTAAGTTAGCGTTGCCAGTAGTCGGATTAGCGCATCAAATTGAAAGGAACCGGATAAAATATTACTTTTGAAGCTTACTTTTCTTATGCATAAAATAGATAATTTTAATTATGCTGTTTAATTCTATTGAGTTTCTGTTGTTTTTCCCAATAGTAACTATATTATATTTTATTTTACCGCAAAGGTTTAGATGGTTCCATCTACTGGCGGCAAGCTGCATATTTTATATGTACTTTATTCCGGTATATATTCTCATTCTGTTGCTTACAATAGTAGTTGATTATATAGCCGGTATCATGATTGAGAACTCCAGCGGCAAGCGCCGGAAATCTTTCCTCACGCTAAGTATTATAGCCAATGTGGGGGTACTTTGCTTTTTCAAATACTACAATTTTTTCACGGAAAACATAAATGAACTGCTTCATTTTTCCAAAGTGAACACAACCCTTCCTCTGCTCAATATCATACTCCCGATAGGTTTGTCGTTTCACACGTTCCAGGCCATGAGCTACACAATAGAAGTGTACCGCGGCAACCAAAAAGCCGAGCGACACCTGGGCATATATGCGCTATATGTTATGTTTTATCCACAGTTGGTAGCCGGCCCCATTGAGCGCCCGCAAAACATACTGCATCAGTTTTATGAACACCATAAATTCGACTACGACAATCTGGCCCGTGGCTTACGGCTCATGCTTTGGGGTATGGTGAAAAAAGTGGTGATTGCAGACAGGCTGAGCCTTTTTACGGACCCCGTTTTTAACAACCCTCATGCAAACTCCGCAGTGGTGCTGGCCCTTGCCTCGGTATTTTTTGCGTTTCAGATCTTTTGCGACTTCTCCGGTTACTCAGATATTGCTATAGGTGCAGCCCGCGTTATGGGCTTCAGGCTCATGACAAATTTCAACAAGCCTTACCATTCACGCAGCATAGCCGAATTCTGGAAACGATGGCATATATCGCTCTCCACCTGGTTTCGAGATTATCTTTACATTTCAATGGGGGGTAACCGGGTGGCAGTGCCCCGAATGTATTTCAATTTATTTTTTGTTTTTCTGGTAAGTGGGTTCTGGCACGGTGCCAATTTTACATTCCTTATTTGGGGCATGTTACATGGGTTTTATCTTGTCTTCGCGCTGCTCACCCGGAAAAACAGGGAGTGGTTTGCCATTAAAACAGGATTAAAAAAAATAAGGTGGGCTGATAACCTGATTAATGTTACCACAACTTTTGTCCTCGTTACTTTTGCCTGGATTTTCTTCAGGGCCAATACACTACCGGATGCCTTGTACATCATTAAACAACTCGGCCATGTCCCGGCGGAGCTCGGCCAGGTGCTGAAGACGCATAAATTGGCCTTCCTTAATTTACCAAGCTTGCAGAATTCAATTTATCCATGCCTCGGGGTGATATTATTGCTGGAATCCATTCATATTATTCAGGTCAAATACAAACTGGAACATACCTTTAGCGAAAAGCCTGCGATTTTCCGATGGTCAGTCTATTATGCCGCCATGTTTGCACTTTTATTCCTGGGTGTGTACACAAGACATGCATTTATTTATTTTCAATTTTAACCATGAAAAAGGCAATTCTCAAGATAATACTCGCATTGGCGCCATTTGTTTGTCTTTCGGTGTTCTATGTTGTTAAAGACCCGTTTTTCATCATCTGGCACTACGACAATCTCAATACACCGAATGTAAACCGGGATTATTTATCGACAGAGACATTCGTCCGTAATTACCAGAAGTACAAGTACGACTCTTATATTTTTGGCAGCTCCCGTTCTGAAAACTATTTAGTAGAAGATTGGCAGAAACACATTAAATACAGAGCGTGTTTTCACTTTTCGAGCAGCGAAGAAAGCTTGTGGGGAATAGAACGTAAGATTAATTTTTTACACAAAAGAGGTGTGACTATCAATAATGCTTTAATCATAGTAGATGAAGGCCTGCTTGCAAAAACAGCCAACTCAGAAGGACATATATTCAGAAAGGACCCCTTGGTGAGCGGCGAAAGTGAATTCTTCTATCAGCTATGTTATTTTGAGGATTTTTGGGATGCAGGCTTTATTTATAATCAGATAAAATCTTCGCTTACCAAAGTGAAAAACGAAAATACTGTCAATACTGATTATTGGGGTGTGGAAGAATTTGTTGACTCTTCTAATCAGCTGACTTTAAAAATATTTGAGCAGCAGATTGCACATAACCGCGATAGCTTCTACAATGCCCGCTTAGAGTATTTCTTAAAAAGAGATACTGACTCAAAAACTTCGCCACAGGGGATAGGGACAGCCCAGCTGAAATTGCTGAAAAGTATAAAGGATAACCTCGGGACGACTACAAACTATCGGATTGTGATAAGCCCCATGTATGACCAGGTAAAGTTCAACCCGAGGGATCTCGAGATACTGGATTCTATGTTCGGCAAACAGAATGTGTTTGACTTCTCCGGCGTAAACGAAATAACGAATGACCTTCACAACTACTACGAGTTTTCACATTACCGCCCGTTTATTGCCGCCCGCATTATGGAC
>CAILMA010000062.1 GCA_903835145.1 uncultured Bacteroidota bacterium | reverse complement strand
GGCTTACCGAAATTGTCGTAGAAATCGATTTTCCCATCGGCAGAGAAATGAGCAAGCTTTTCAGCTACTTCTTCCTTGCTACCCGCTACAACGATGTTGGCGTGGTCAGGGCGAATGTATTTCTTCGACATTGCAACTATATCATCAGCCGTTACAGCGCTAAGGTTTTTCAGATAGTTCTGATAAAAGTCAGAAGGCATGTGATAACGCTCAATGTTGATCGCAAACTGCGCTACCCTTTTCGGGTCTTCAAGGCCAATTGCAAAGTTGCCAGACAGATAAGTGATAGCATTCTGTAATGTTGTATCACTTACTTTCTCATTTTGCATCATCTTCATTTCATCGAGGATTGCAGCTACCGCGCTATCAGATACTTTGTTGCGGCATTTTACGGTAGCAGAGAAATTTCCGCCAATTTCATCGTCAGAAAGTGATGAATAAGCACCATAAGTCCATGCATGTTTTTCGCGCAGATCGAGGAACAGGCGGCCCTGAGAACCACCACCCAATACTGTGTTTGCTACTCTTGCTTTGATAACGTCAGCAGTGCCCGGTTTCAGGTCAACCGGATAAGTAACGCTAACAACACTCTGCACGGCAGCCGCACGTGGCGCAAACGCCACTTTAGTGAGCTTTGTTGCAGCAACTTCTGGTATAGTATAGTTACTTGAAGGAACGTCCTGTTTAGCCCAGCCGCTGAAATATTTTTCAATCAAAGGTTTTATTTCACTTAATGAAACATCACCAACGATAGCCATGTAGGCTACGTTAGGACGGAAGTAGGTGTGATAATATTTGTTGCAACGATCGAGCGTGATGTTTTTCACGGTCTCTTCATTTGCAACTTCACCGTAAGGATGGTTAGCACCAAAATTCACCACAGCACTTACGTTAGCGACCATTGCATCTGGTTCATTTTTTTGTGTTTCTATTTCAGATATCGTCTTTTTCTTAACGATATCCAGCTCAGCCTGCGGAATCTCAGAATTGATAACGATATCACTGATCAAATCAAAAACCTTATCCTGGTATTTTTTCAGGAAGCTTGCATTAACGCCTTCAGAGTTTACACCTACGCGGGCACCCATCTTATCGATTTCGCCGTTGAGTTGATCCTTAGTGCGTTTCTTAGTACCCGCCAGCAAGAGCTCGGACATCATATCGCGGTATCCAGCCATGTCGCCTTCGAGCTCAGGCTTAATATCCAGTTGTATGCTACAGGAAATAACCGGCAGTTTATGGTTTTCAACGACGAAAACTTTCAGGCCGTTGGCAAGGGTGAAGCTTTCAGATTTACCCAGCTTAATTTCTGGTGCGGGACCGGGTTTCGGCTTTATGCTCCTATCCAGCTTTTGCGCCCATGCTGCTGAGCACAGGGCGATAGTAACTATGGTTAATGTTATTTTTCTCATTTAAAATATTTTTAAGCCTATGGCTATTATTAAAATTTCTGAATTATTATCTGTTGTTAAGCTACTGTTCCCGATTAAGATTATTTACCCTTTGCCGGTGCTTTTGCAGGAGCCTTAGTAGCGCCCTTGGTTTCACCTTTTGTTTCGCCCTTTCCTGGTTCTTCAGACTTTGGCAGGTAATAAACTACCAGTTGGTTAGTTTTAACGAGGTATTTATTGGCAACTCTCTTAATATCGTCCTTAGTTACTTTTTTGTAACGGTCAAGTTCGGTATTGATCAGGTTTGCATTGCCCTGAAACGTATAATAAGTAGCAAGGTTAGTAGCAACGCCAATATCCTTTTGATTTTGGCTGATGAAGTCGTTTTCAGCCTGATTTTCGAGCTTGGTGAACTCATCGTCAGAGATACCTTCTTTTTTCACTTTTTCAATTTCAGCAATCATAGCTGTTTCCAACTCAGCAGGTTTTACACCGCTATTGGCAATACCAAGCATTATTGCAAGACCAGGTGCTTCTGTGCCAAGATCAAAAGCTGCTGCTTGTACCGCTTTCTGTTGTTTGTCAACAATTTCTTTTTCGAAACGGGAACTCTTGCCCTGTGACAGGCACTGAGTTAGCAATTGCAATGCATAATAGTCGTCAGTACCTTGTTTCGGTACGTGATAAGCGAGTATAACTGCGGGCAACTGTACATTATCATAAAACTTAACGCGTTTCTCAGTTTTTTGCTCTGGTTCTACGACCGTTGGGCGCGGGATAGGCTTGGTACCTTTAGGTATATCGCTGTAGTACTTGCTAATCAGCGTTTTAGCCTGCTCCTGATTGATGTCTCCTGATATTACAAGCACGGCATTGTTGGGCACATAGAACGTTTTGTAAAAGTTCATAAACTCATCCAAAGTGGCTTTATCAATGTACTGCTCCTTACCGATAGGGCTCCAGTTGTAAGGGTATTTAGAAAAGCCATTTTCAAATATTACGTTGATGAGCTGACCGTAAGGGGTGTTGTCGTAACGTTGTTTCTTTTCTTCTTTTACTACTTTACGCTGCGTTTCTACGCCTACTTCATCTATTTTGGCGTGGAACATACGCTCAGATTCCATCCACAAAGCAAGTTCGAGCTGGTTTGAAGGCAACACTTCGTAGTAGAAAGTACGGTCCTGAGTTGTATTTGCATTCAACTGGCCACCGGCACTCTGAATGAATTTCATGTACTCACCGCGCTTGATGTTGTCACTTCCTTCGAACAACAAATGCTCAAAGAAGTGCGCAAATCCTGTGCGCTGCGGGTCTTCATTTTTCGACCCAACGTGGTACATAACCGAAACGGCTACTATAGGAGTTGAGTGGTCCTCCTGCAATATTACGTGCAACCCATTAGGTAGCGTATATTCAGAAAATGTGATGCTTGCAGCCGCCTTTTGTGCGCCAATACTTAACATGGACGCTCCTAACAGCAGGCTATAAAAAGCTTTTCGCTTCATAAATGTTTGAAATTTGGCGCAAAAGTACGGCTTTGCAGCATTGGTAGGTTGTAGTTGTCTAAAATCACGCTAAAAACCCCTCTTCTCAATCTAATAGGCTTCATTAATTGCAGGCAATTGGATTGAAGAATATAGATTGATGTCTGGAAAACAACGTTGCACACGGCTATTTTAAGTTTAAGTCCTAAGGGTCTCCCTTGGTCCTCAACCACTGAAGCGTCCCGCTTCATACCGATGCCATAGGCATCGCATATTTTTTACAACCCGGATATAAACATGCGATACCTAACGGTATCGGCGCATGAAATTAAATTGTTTTCTATAAACATACAATCCCTAACGGGATTGCCCAACCAAAACACCGATGCCGTAAGGCATCGCATATTTATAGAAAACGTAAACCAACATATCACCGATGCCGTAGGTATCGCACATTAATTGCTATCGAAGGTATGTAGCCCGC
>CAILMA010000061.1 GCA_903835145.1 uncultured Bacteroidota bacterium | reverse complement strand
TCTATTGGTTTACTTATCGATGAGAAACAGGCAGTTATATGGAGAGGGCCTATGGCCAGCTCAGCGGTGCGCCAGTTCATCAGCGATGTGTATTGGGATGAGCTTGATTACCTTGTAATAGACTTGCCACCCGGCACAGGCGATGTGCACCTTACACTCGTGCAAACAGTACCAGTAACCGGCGCACTAATCGTTTCCACCCCTCAGGCAGTAGCTGCTGCTGATGCCCGTAAAGCTATTGTAATGCTGAAGCAACCGCAAATCAACGTACCAATACTTGGGATTGTTGAAAATATGGCTTATTTTACTCCCCGTGAGCTACCTGACAACAAGTATTACATATTTGGAAAGGGCGGAGCGCGCAAAATGGCCGAGCAGTTTGAACTGCCATTTTTGGGCGAAATACCATTGGTACAAGGCATAAGAGAAGGCGGCGATAGCGGCGTTCCGGCTATCATTGATGATGAGCCGGTTGCACAGGAAGCGTTTACTGCACTCGCAAAAGCAGTGGCCCGTAATGTGGCCATGAGAAATGCGAACATGCAGCCTACGAAAATACTTGAAATGGTTGATTAAGTTTATTTTCGGTTCGGTGTGCAAAAAACAGTTTTGAATTTTTATTTTTGAACCCTCCTGCGGTTGGCAGGTTTTTGAATGTACAGAATATGAAGAAATTTTTATTGCCGGTTGTTTTGTTGTTGTCATTACAATCCGCCATTGGTCAGGAACAAAAAGCCGCAAAATCTGAATTGCCAGGTATTGACATGGTTTATGTAAAAGGTGGAAAGTTTGACCTTGGCGATGATAGCGAAGCGATGGACAGAAGGCCTGCTCATACCGTGATGCTAAAAGATTTCACAATTGGCAAGTACGAAGTTACAGAAGAACAGTGGGTGGCAGTAATGGGTAAAAACCCATCATCATATACCTATTGTAATACATGCCCTGTTACTAATGTTAGTTTCAACGATGCCATTGCGTTCATAAACAAGCTCAACACCCTTACCGGCAAGCACTACAGGCTGCCTACTGAGGCCGAATGGGAATTTGCAGCGCGCGGCGGTGTGCTTGAAAATAAAACACACATGAAAAAACATGCCGGAAAAAGGTTGTTACAAACTATAGCATGGTACGAAGGCAATGCCAAAGATCACCCACACCCAACTGGCCACAAAAAAGCAAACGAACTTGGCATTTGCGATATGACAGGTAACGTTGAAGAATGGTGTAACGACTGGTACAGTAAGGACTACTTTACTCATAAAGATGTAAGCAATCCGCAAGGTCCTGACGGCGGCATTTCAAAAGTGGTTCGCGGTGGCTCCTGGAACAGTGAAGCTCAGGATGTTTCCGTTACGCGTCGTGCTGCGTACCTGCCAGATGCTAAAAGTATCTACCTTGGTTTCAGGCTTGCTGAATAAATATAATATTTAAATATGCAACTAAAAATCCTGCCCCATGGGTGGGATTTTTAGTTGATGGCCGGCAGGCGGCTCATTTACACCGGTTTGCCTAATTTTACCACCTCAACACCCAATAAATGCTCAAAAAGACAATGGATGAACTGGGGCGTCTGAGTGCAGATGAAATGCTCAAGGCGACAAAACACCCTGTTATAGTGATACTTGATGACGTGCGCTCCATGCACAACGTCGGTTCCGTTTTCCGTACCTGCGATGCGTTTGCCGCAGAAGCCCTTTACCTGTGTGGTTATACACCGCTGCCACCCCACCGCGACATTCATAAAACTGCTCTGGGTGCTACGGAGAGTGTTACCTGGCAACACTTTGCAACCGTTACAGATGCTATTGGCCATTGTAAAAGGGAAGGCTACAAGGTATACGCGGTTGAGCAAGTACACAACAGCATTAGCCTCGAACAATTCAACTACAACAACGAGAAAATAGCGCTGGTGTTTGGAAATGAAGTTACGGGTGTGGCCGATGAGGCTGTGCATGATGCTGATGGCTGTATAGAGATACCCCAATGGGGCTCTAAACACTCCCTGAACATCTCAGTAACTGTGGGTGTAGTATTGTGGGAAATGGTGAGGAAATAAGAATATGAGAACATAAACATGTGATCGCCAATTACTTAACCAGAAATACCTGAAATAAAACGGTTGACCGCAAAGAACGCGAAGGACACGCAAAGAAACGCAAAGGCTAATTTTATTTTAATTCATTGCAGGATCAAAAAAAGCACGAAAAGACCATCATATTCTTTGCGCCTTCTTTGCGCTTTGCTTTGCGCACTTTGCGTTTAAATATTTTGCCAAAATGCGAGTAAATTCGAGTAGTAACGTCCTAACCGCGCCAACCATAGTATCACATTACGTCTTCGTTATGCATTACCTCTACTTTTGAGCTAAAGAAATTAAGGAAGAGCACAATGAAGGAAACGATAATGAGTGCATGCATGCACACAACAATTTTACCCAGTTGTGTTACCGGATGTATATCGCCAAAACCGATGGTGCTGGAGGTGATAACGCTGAAATAAATATAGTCTACTACTCCGGTAGCTTGCGCGTTAAGCAAGTGCAAACCACCATAGATTACCGCAAACGAAAGACAAATCTCGAAGTAGTTGAAAAATAGCATGAGCAGGTTACGCCGGTAAGAACGCGGCTTCACAAACATATCAGAAACAAAAATAAGAGAAGAAACATAGCAAATGGTTTCAATCAAGAGGTAAATAGAAATACCAACCGCCCACTTATTTACATAAAGACCTGAAACAAGAAAGAAAAGTGGCAGGCAGGTCTTAAAAAGCACATAGAACTCATTAGCGACATTGCGCGTGATAACACCGTGCTTACTGAAGAAATTGCGAATATGCAACCCTGGAAAGACAAGTTGGATCGCTACCAGTACCAGTCTTAAAATCTTCTCAAATCCAACGTCATTGTGCTTTTCGTTGTTCCAGATCCGTCTTAGGTTGATAAACAGATTTGCGTAGGCTGACTTTTTAGCCGGGGTATTGTACTCGGGATTGCCAAAAAATAACTTGTAAAGAATATTACGTATGTTCAATTTGCTTCCGTTTTATCACTGTTACCAATGCAAAATAATGAAGCAGTAAAACTGTACCACTGCATGCATTTAACCTGCCTCCTAAAGCATTTCTTTGTAGTACTTCACCAGTCCATCTATAGGGCTTTGTTCTATTTCACCGGCCTCAAGTTCATATTGCTGGCAAAGGCTAATGATAATGTCCTGAAAATGATAGGCTACCGAGCCTGTGAAATACAAAGGCTTCTTCCAGCTCTGCCTGTATTTAAGGATACTTGTCTGGAAAAAATCGTTGATGCAATCTTCTATAATATTTTCCACCATGTAGTGGCCCCTGTTTTCTTTCAGCAGGGCAACAAATGATGCCAGCAGTCTATTGGGGTAAGGCTCATGGTATAGTTTATTCACAATTGCTCTCACATCATTACCAAAACGCATCTCAAAATCCATCATCAGCTGGGTATCGAAAGTACCATAGGTATAATACTGTAAAATACGCTTGCCCATGTAGTTGCCGCTACCCTCGTCTCCTGCTATATAGCCCAGCGAGGGGTGGCTTTCCTTTATCTTCTTACCATCGAAGTAGCAGCAGGAGCTGCCGGTACCCAGTATACATACTATTCCTTTTTTATCGCCGCAAAGTGCACGGGCAGCAGCCAGCATATCGCCCTGCACATCCACCTTATTGATGCCAAAGTGATTTTTAAGCACCCCGGTAAGCAAATTCTGTTTTTCTTTTGATGAAGCACCGGCACCATAGTAGCAGAGGGCATCGGGCAAACTCTTCAACTGGCTAACTGGAAACTCTGCTTCCAGCATCGCAGCTATCGACTCGGCACTCTCCAGATAAGGATTGATTCCCTTGGTTGTAAAATGAACCGCTTTCTTATTTTTCCTGACCAGACACCAATCAGTTTTCGTGGAACCACTATCTGCTATAAGGTAAGACATAAGTTCTTATTAGTACACAAATATGCACCAAAAAGGGCGATATTCCTAAAAGAAAACAAAGAATTT
>CAILMA010000060.1 GCA_903835145.1 uncultured Bacteroidota bacterium | reverse complement strand
TTCTCAGCCGGTAAGGCTACGCTCAACATAGGCAATGTCGGACCCGGCTTTTATATTTTGCAATTATTGGACAAACAGGGTAACCGCTCCACTTTCAAGTTCACCGTTAATTAATTTTTCACTTATGCCAGCCGGAAATACTCCGGCTGGCATTTTTAAATATCTTGATGTTGAAAACCATTTTTTTTATAATCGTGTTTGGTATTATTTCTTATGCAGCATCAGCTCAACCTTGTCCAGCTGTACCAACAAGCGCAGCATTTCCTTTCAGTATCCACAATCCTTTATGATTGTTGCGGAAGTCGAATGAACCTAAAGATGCTGTCTGAACGCGAAGTGCATTCAGTGCCGGAACTGCTCCGCCGAACGCAGAGTTATCCATATATAACGCCAATTCTGGGTTTTTGAAATAAGACGCAAACTGAACGTCATTTGCAGGATTTGCTGCGTTCCATTTGTCCTTCATTCCGATTGGAATAATTACTTCATTAGTGAGCGGCATTCCTATTCTTGATACCTGCACCCAGCTTCCTGTGTAAGATGAGCTTCCGGTAGCGAGGGTTTTCATTTGCTGCCTGCTTGCAGAAGCCCAAACACCGATTACGAAATTAGGATCGAGGATAGAAGTAGCAGAAGAAACACTAAGTCCACTTGCCTGAAGCATACTAATTGGTATTTTCAGAGCAATTGTATGGCAGTTAAAACGTGCAAGTCCATCCTTTGGCGGATTCGCTGTGCTCAGGCCACCCGGGCGAAAGTTGCCAAGGTCAAATGCACCAGCGAGGTCAACGAAGAATGGATCGTCTACAGGACCGCAGAAAACTTTTTCCGATGATGTTGCCGTAGTAATAGCAGATGTCATCAGGCTCATGTAGTTAGTTGCTCCAAGACCTACGGTAGCGTTTTCGATAGAACGAGGTCCTATATTTGGTGGAGGTACTATCCCTGTTGTTACAATTGTCGTCCAGGTAGAGCCGCCATCAGTACTCTTCTCACACATGTAAGTAGTCTTGATGTTTTGTTTTCCAAGACGGATGTTAAAGAAGGTTGTCGTGTCCTGATTTACTTTTGAAAACGTGAATCGGTAAGTGATGTCGTCGCCGGTGGTTGTGGTTTTATTCTTAATGTGAATTTCATATCTCACGTTTGTTCCAAACGTAAAATAGTTAGGTCCGCCGTCCGGCGATTCAAAGGGAATGTAGTTTGCAATAATTGTAATAGTCGAAGGGTCGTCAGGGCTTCTGAAGGCATACAAGTCTGTGTTGTCAGCTTGTGGGTCAAGACAAATGATGGGTGCTTCCCTGTGGCTGGAGGCGCGGGCGCTAAATCCGAATGCCAAAACGCCAAGAAGTGCCGGTACTATACCAAGCCTTCTGATGGAGTAACTTTTTGTTCGCATAATTTGGGTGATTTAAAGATTAATAATTAAAATTCTTAATTGCTGCTTGTTAGCATCAAAATAACATACGCAGCATTTTGCTTTGCGGTTTGCATTAACAAAGAATTAAAATCGAGCTAACTAAACGAACGGATACAAAACGGTAAACAATAGTGCTTTTGTAGTCTATGTATTGCGACAACAGGGCAGCATTAACCCCAAAGAAGGTAAGCCATGCAACAACTTATATCACCCCGTACCTTTTTCAGGCCGTGGGCTTTATCCAGAAGAATAAATTAGCTACTTTTCAATGAATTCAAGCGATTTGCCGAATGTATCTGGCAGTACAGTCGCTGAAATCAAGGCAAGCGCCCAAACAAGGCAACCAGTAAGCGCCAGCCCTCCGGTAAGGCTGAGATTGAAAATATGTTCGCAGGCCTGATGCATGGGTATTAACAGCACTAATGCTCCCCTCATAAAGTTTGTCACGGTAGCAGTGACGGTAA
>CAILMA010000059.1 GCA_903835145.1 uncultured Bacteroidota bacterium | reverse complement strand
TCACCTGAATACCCTGTAACACCGCTACCGACGACGGTTGAAATCTTCCCGGTCAAATGATCCACACGTCTTATGCGATTATTGTAAGTGTCGGCTATCAACAAATTCCCGTTGGTATCGACATTTACTGCTTGCGGGTTCTCAAGTTGAGCTAAAGTAGCCGGTCCACCATCACCACCGAACCCACCTGTACCATCCCCCGCGACTGTTGTGATAATTCCATCTGAACTGACTTTTCGAATCATGTTACCTGAAGCGCCTAACGCAATGAATAAATTACCATTTTTATCAACGGCAACACCACATGGGTAATTTAATGAAGCATTGGTTGCTTGGCCACCATCGCCCGTATTTCTTGCGAGTCCATTGCCAGCGACGGTCGTGATAACCTGAGAAATCAGATTATTCGAAAAAAATAAAAGAAAACCGACAAAAAAAATGCAAAAACATTTCATATTAAAATTATATTTTAACATAACATTAATACCCCCCGTTCGGCGTAGTCTCTGACTACGTCGCAAAGGCCGCAAATCTCCTGATTTGCGCATCAAGGTGTATGATAACTTCTTACAACCATAGGTGATGTATTCTTTTGATAAAGTTAGCAAAAAGCACTTTGATGACGCAATAAAAAAAGGACATTTATTCAATAAAATTCAAATTCTTAATTGATTGTAACCATGGGTTAATAGACTTAACATTTGCCGAGGTTTAAGGGGGAGCCCTGAGTCGGAGACTGCTTTCTGGTGCGACGCAGTCGGAGACTGGCACCGAACGGTCGTTTTTTGATTAGGTTTATTACAGCGGTTGCAAACCGCGGAGTTTGGGAGTCGCGAGGGTGGCTGGGCGCCAGGGCCGGGCGATAGACCAGCGATAGCAATTAATATGCGATACCTACGGCATCGGTGATAGGTTGGTTTACGTTTTCTATAAACATGTGATGCCTGACGGCATCAGGTGTTTGGGCAATCCCGTTGGGAATTCTATGTTTATAGAAGATAAATAATAATAATTGGCCGATGCCGTTAGTTATCGCATATTTATATCAGTGGTATAAAAAACATGCGATGGCATCTATATGAAGCTGGAAGCTTCAGTGGGTTGGGGACCAAGGAAGCCCCCTGGACCAGATTGGATTGAGATTTCGCCCTTGCAGGGCTTTTTTTGTGTTGTGATTGATGATCATAGGGCGATGCCCTATGCTGGGGGATGAGGCCCCTTCAGGGCAATGGAGCAAACGGGCGGTTGCGAAACGAGGAGTTTTGTTCAGTCGCGAAGTCGGCTGGGCTACAGACCAGCGATAGCCATTAATGTGCGATACCTACGGCATCGGTGAGATGTTGGTTTACGTTTTCTATAAACATGTGATGCCTGACGGCATCAGGTGTTTGGGCAATCCCGCTGGGGATTCAATGTTTATGGAAGATAAATAATAATAATTGGCCGATGCCGTTAGGTATCACACGTTTATATAAGTGGCTTTTTTGTTCCGAATATTTCAAGTGTGAGTGTTCAACACCGCCGGTGTTGGTGCGGTTTTGTTAGGTGACCGTGGGTTGCCACCCACGGCTATTTTTGTTAAAGCCCATTCGGGCTTTGTTGTATGTAAATAATTAATTAAATTAATAGTATCATCCTTTCATTTGCGGGATTTTTATTTGTGGGTGAGCTGGTAGAGGTCTTTCACTTTTACGCTGTTTTCGAAGAGTTTTACGAATTTCTTCTTTTCGTCATAGAGTGCTACATCGGGTACGAAGTGCACCCCATAAAAGTCGTTGAAGAAATACTCGTAGTCGCGCCCTACTACTTTTATGTTCTTGTAGTCGGCAAGGTGGTAGTCGGTGTAAAACTTGCGCAGCGAGGTCATGCTATGTATGGGTGTTATCCAAAACATATTGATGTTGCTGAGGGAGTCCATACCTGCTATGAGTGCCTTGGCCAGCAGCTGGCAATGGGAGCATTCCGGGTCGAAATATACCAGCAGTGCCGGGGCACCCTTGGGTATGTTGTAGGTATTGAACACATTAAAGCTATCGAGCAGGCGGATGTTGAAAGCCGGCAGATCGGGGTATAAAACGCAGGGCAGGCTATCCCGGGGCGGGTCTTTAGGCCGCATTTCCTGAGCAGCTGCCTCCTGGGGCTTGTGCTCCTGAGCAGTAACCGCACCCCGCATTGTGCAAAGCAGCAACAGCAATAAAACAATTCGTTTCATCATACATCCAAAATTATGCTTTAAACGCAGCCATGCCAACAAATAACGGACAAGTACGAAAAATATTAGCAGTTTTGCAACAGAAAGCCACGGGAACATACTTGCAGCAACCACCGGCCGGGTTGCTGGTCTATAAAACCCGACTATCAGTTTCACATCTACAGGTATTGTTATAATTAATCACTGGTAAAGCCATATTTCTGTACTTTTGCTTCAAATAACCAATAAAATGCTCAAGACAGGAAATACTATAGTAAGCATATATACCGAAATGACGCCTAACCCGGAGACTATGAAATTTGTTGCCAACAAATTGTTGTATCCCGGTAAGAGTATCGATTTCCCCGATGAGGCGAGTGCAAAACCATCGCCCCTTGCGAAAGAACTTTTTGCATTTCCATTCATCAGGAGTGTATTCATCGCCAGCAATTTTGTAACCCTCACCAAGACTCCCGGCACGCAATGGGACGATGTAATCCCTTCTATTCGCGAATTCCTGAAGCAATATCTGGAAGAAGGAAAGGCTGTAGTAAATGAGGCCGATGTGCCTGCTAAAACCGAGAACAACACAGTGAGCGCCGATGACACAGATGTGGTGGTACGCATAAAAGAATTGCTTGAAAACTATGTGAAACCAGCCGTGGAAATGGATGGTGGCGCCATAGGTTTTAAAGGGTTTGAAGATGGTACGGTAACGCTTATGTTGCAGGGGTCCTGTAGCGGCTGCCCATCATCTATGATCACGCTGAAGTCAGGCATTGAAGCTATGATGAAGCGCATGATACCTGAGGTAAAAGAAGTAGTGGCGGAGGCTGAATAACTTATTACCAG
>CAILMA010000058.1 GCA_903835145.1 uncultured Bacteroidota bacterium | reverse complement strand
TTATATCGCAGGAACAACAGCATTACCTGCGTTCCCTTTTTTATTTGTCTTTATAAATATTTTCGATTCTCCAGCGGTTTCAACTACAGGTGTTTCATCTTCTTCGGTTGCAACCTCTCTGCGTACAGTTGCCTTTTTAGGGCCGCCGTTCTTACCACCTTCCATTTCGTCCACATACTTGCTCACACTCAGCACAATACCTATTGCCACGCTGGTGAACCAAATAGAGGAGCCACCCATACTCACCATTGGCAGTGTAATACCAGTTACGGGCATCAGGTGCACATTTACGGCCATGTTCAACATCGCCTGAAACACAAGTGCAACACTAAGCGCAACAGCAAGAAACGCACCGAATGCATAAGGGCATCGCCTGAATATGAGAATGCTTCGCCATAAAAACAGCAGATAAAAAACAATAATCAATCCGCCGCCAATAAGTCCATATTCTTCAATAATGATGGCATAGATAAAGTCGGAATCCGCATGTGGCAGGAAGTTGCGCTGCAGGCTGTTTCCCGGCCCGCGACCAGTAAAACCACCATTGGCTATTGCAATCTTAGCCTGCAATACCTGGTAGCCGTCTTTCTGAATATCATCCTTACCCTTCGCCCCCGCGAAAGACTCAATTCGGTGCATCCAAGTTGTGGCACGACCGAAGTGGGTAACCTTAGAAACAAAGTACAGCATTACCAAACCAACCAATCCCATTCCCGCGAGGAACAACAAGTGCTTAACCTGCACCCTGCCGATAAAAAAAACAATGGAACAACTAGCGCCCAACATCATCGCCGTTGAAAGATTAGCCGGAGCGATAAGCGCACAAGTAACCAACATTGGCAATAACACCGGAATAAATCCTTTTTTAAAGTCCTTTATTACGGGCTGCTTGATGCTCATAACCCGCGCCAGAAACATAAAAAGCGCAAGCTTGGCGAGATCCGACGTCTGGAAGGTAAGGTTAAGACCCGGCACCCTTATCCAGCGGGCTCCATCGTTATAGCTCGTACCGAAAAACAAAGTCCATAACAGTAGTGGGATGCTGAGGATGTAGGCAAAGACTGCGACCTTGGCAAACTTCGCGTAGTTGATATTGTGAACAAGATAAATGATAAGGAAGCCCAGACCAAGCACCATAATTTGCTTGATCAGGAAGAAACTTGCGCTCTTGTGTGTGCGGTATGCAAGGAAACTTGCAGAACTATAAACCGCAAGCATGCTTACGAAAGACAGCACCAACACAACAGCCCAAATAATCTGGTCACCCTTAGTCTTGTTCAACAATTGCTTCATCTTAACTCCAATTTTATTGTCTATAAATTGCGGACTGCTTCTTTAAACTGCTGCCCTCTGTCTTCGTAATTTTTAAACAAATCGAAACTTGCACATGCCGGAGAAAGTAAAACAACATCACCTTTGTCAGCAAGGGCATATGCTGCCAGCACTGCATCTTTAGCTGATGTGGTATCTACTATTTGAGGCACAATGTTTTCGAAAAAATCATGAATGGGTTGGTTATGCGTACCGAGGCAAACTATTGCCTTTACTTTTTCCCTCACCAGTCCCAGGATCTCGGTATAGTCGTTGCCTTTATCTACGCCACCAAGCATGAGAATTACGGGCTTGGTCATACTTTCAAGCGCAAACCAAACGGAATTCACATTCGTACCCTTGCTGTCATTGACGAACTCAATGCCACGCACGGTAGCTACGTACTCCAGCCGGTGCTCAAGCCCTTCGAACGACTCAAAGCTTTCCCTTATCTTCTCCTTCCTGATATGCGCTATCCGCCCTGAAATCCCCGCCGCCATAGAGTTATATTGATTGTGCCTTCCCTTTACGGTAAGATCATGTATTGAAGTAATCATTTCATCTCCTCCGAAATTGATATGTAAATGCTCGTTGTCTACAAATCCTCCGTCTCCCGTAATGTTGTTATCGTCCATTGTAAAAAATACTGTTTTAGCGTGAATAGAATGGGTAATCAAGTAGTTGTGTATTGCAGCGTCGTCTTTGTTCACTACGAAGTAGTCGTCGCTGTTTTGGTTTTGTGTTATTTTAAACTTTGATGCTATGTAATTTTCAAATTTGTAATCATATCGGTCCAGATGATCTGGTGTAATATTCAAAAGCACTGCAACATCGGGCTTGAAATAGTGAATATCATCGAGCTGAAAACTGCTCACTTCTATTACGTACCAGGCACATGGTTTTTCAAAAATTTGCCAGGCAAAACTGAACCCTATATTGCCAACCATTGCTACGTCATACCCCGCGGTCTTCATAATATGCCAGGTAAGTTTCGTCGTTGTGCTCTTACCATTGCTACCCGTAATCGCTATTATCTTACTATCCCCTTTGTAACGGTAAGCAAACTCAATTTCACTGCACACTTCAATTCCGGCCTTCCTCACCATCTTCATTATCTCAGCCTTCTCCGGTATCCCCGGGCTCTTCACAATGCAATCGGCACTTAGTATTACATCTGTTGTATGTCCTCCTTCCTCAAACGCTATACCATTTTGCTGCAGCACTGTTTTGAACTTATCTTTTATCTGCCCGCCGTCGCTTACAAACACTTCCCACCCTTGCTGGAGGCCGAGCAAAGCAGCTCCGGTGCCGCTTTCCGCAGCCCCCAGTATCACCAGCTTTTTTGCTCCTTTTTCCATTACTGCAGTTTTAATGTTACTATACTCAATATGGCCAGAATAATACCAACTATCCAGAACCGTGTTACTATTTTAGACTCATGATACCCAAGCTTTTGGTAATGGTGATGGAGCGGAGCCATTAAGAATATCCTCCTGCCTTCACCATATTTTTTCTTGGTCCTTTTAAAGTTCCACACCTGTAGCATCACCGAAATGTTTTCAACTAGGAATATGCCGCAGATAATAGGTATCAAAATTTCTTTACGCACTATAATTGCCAGCGACGCGATGATACCTCCAAGCGCAAGCGAACCGGTATCACCCATAAATACCTGCGCCGGATAGGCATTGTACCAAAGGAACCCAACACAGGCACCAACAAATGCACCGATAAATATGGACAACTCCCCGAGATTTGGTAGATCCATGATATTCAGATAGCCTGCAAAAATGTAGTTACCCGAAACGTATGCGAATACACCCAGGCAAACCCCGATAATACCCGAGACTCCCGTAGCAAGACCATCGACACCGTCCGTAATATTCGCCCCGTTAGAAACTGCAACTATGATGAAGATTACAAACAGGATATAGATAGCAGGAGTTGTGTAGGCAATGTATTTCTCACCAAATATCTCAGCAATCTTTTCATACCTGAATTCATGTGTTTTTATGAATGGGATGGTGGTAGTAGCTGTTCTTACATTAACATATTCCTGCTCTTTTCCGTTTTCGTCCTTTCTTGTAAATCTCCCCCGTTCCAGTTTTTCTTCGGTGTTGTAAATACCGCCCCGGCTGTCTTTTACCTCCCTGCTTATCACTACATTGTTGTTGTAGTACATCGTAGTACCTACTATTATTCCGAGTCCTATCTGACCCATAATTTTGAATCGGCCGGCAAGTCCTTCTTTATTCTTTTTAAAAACCTTTATATAGTCATCGATAAAGCCAACCGCACCTAACCATATTGTAGAAACAATCATCAATACAATGTAAACATTCAATACTCTCGCAAAAAGCAATGTGGGTATTAAAATAGCTGCTATGATGATGAGCC
>CAILMA010000057.1 GCA_903835145.1 uncultured Bacteroidota bacterium | reverse complement strand
TCTAAAACTAATTTTTATGAATATCTCTGAATTTTTGATTCACTACGGTTGGATCTTTGTGGCAATTATTGCTTTGTTTCTTTATAAATCGATACTTCGTGTTTTTTTCGGTATGGTTATCGTTCCGGAAAACAGTATTGGGCTCGTAACCAAGAAATTCACTTTATCGGCCGCCAATCGCTTACCAGATGGCAGAATTATAGCTACTAAAAATGAAGCCGGTTTTCAGGCAAAGACATTGGCTCCAGGCTTGTACTGGTTTATGTTTCCATGGCAATACAGCGTTTACCTTTCACCCTTTACCGTAATTCCAGAAGGCATGATAGGTCTTGTACTGTCGAAAGACGGTGATGAAATACCAACAGGCCGTATCCTCGCCCGCAAGGTAGAATGCGATAACTTCCAGGATGCAGTAAAATTTCTCGAGAATGGCGGACAACGTGGTCGGCAGACAGGCTTCATCACGGCAGGTTCTTACCGTATAAACAGGTATCTTTTTGAAGTAAACCTTGTAGAACAAACCCTGATTCGCGAAAGCAAGGTAGGTATAGTAACAACAATGGATGGTGCACCACTGCAACAGGGGCAAATAGCCGGCACCATGATTGAAGGGCACAACAACTTCCAGGATATTGATACCTTCCTTAAAAATGGTGGTAGCAGGGGTTTGCAGCCTCAGGTTATCCTTGCTGGTTCTTACTACATCAACACCTGGGCCATACAAATTGAGGAGATGTATATGACAGAAGTTCCGATTGGTCACGTGGGTGTAGTAATAAGTTATGTGGGTGAAGACGGAGTTGATGTAACTGGTGAATCTTTCAAACATGGTAGTATCGTGACTCGCGGCCAGCGCGGTGTATGGATGGAGCCGCTTGGGCCCGGCAAGTACCCGCTCAACAAATATACAATGAAGGTAGAGCTGGTACCAACTACCAACCTTGTGCTCAACTGGGCCAATGCTCGTAGCGAAGCACATGAACTCGATAAAAACCTTAGCACCATTACGGTTCGCTCCAAAGATGGTTTCCCGTTCAATCTTGACGTTGCGCAGATCATTCACGTGCCAGCCAACGAAGCACCTAAAGTAATTGCCCGTTTTGGTAGCATGACCAACCTTGTTTCGCAGGTACTGGAACCTACAATTGGTAACTACTTCCGTAACTCAGCACAAGACAGCGACGTTATTTCTTTCCTTACATCGAGAAAAGAACGTCAGGACTCTGCAAAAGCTCATATAAAGGCCGTGCTTGAAGAGTACAACGTAAATGCAGTAGATACACTCATAGGTGATATAGTGCCTCCGGAAGCTTTGATGAAGACACTCACCGACCGTAAAATAGCGCAGGAAGAAGAAAAAACCTACGAAACACAACGGATGGCACAGGAAAAAAGACAGGGAATGGAAAAAGAAACTGCCATTGCCGATATGCAAAGAGAAATTGTAAAAGCACAGCAAAGCGTTGAAATTTCTCAGCGCACAGCTGACTCCGTAGTTAAGAAAGCCGAAGGTGACGCCACCAGCCTTAAACTGCAAGTAAATGCCGAAGCAGAAGCTACTAAAATGAGGGCTACAGCTGAAGCTGAAGCTACAAAATTGCGGGCCGGAGCGCAGGCTGAAGCTACCAAACTCAACGCATCAGCCGAGGCTGAAAGAATATCCAAAACCGGTAATGCCGAAGCTGAAAAAATCCTTGCGATTGGTAAGTCAACAGCTGAAGCCTACCAGCTGCAAGTGGAAGCTATGGGAGGTGACAACTTTACCAAGTATAAAATAACTGAAGAGATCGGTATCAATAAAATCAAGATCATCCCCGATATCATTATCAACGGCGGTAACGGAACTGAAGGTTCTATGAACGGACTAATGGGCTTGAAACTGATGGAAATGATAAGCGACAAAAAAACAGAGGAAACCGGCAAAGCAGAATAATTACGTTTTCCGTTAGGTTGCAGAGCTCCCTTCAATTGGGGGCTCTGCCATTTTAGGAAAGATCCAGTTCATACAGCCAATATTGCTGCCCGAACATAAGCCCTAAATCTTTGACTATCCTAAATCCGAATTGCTCATAGATATGCCTTGCGGCGGGCATCATCACACTCGTGTGTAGCATAATTTTAGTCTCGCCATTTCGTTTTGCAAAATCAATACATAGGCGCGTCAGCGCTCCGGCAATGCCTGCTCCCCTGTAAGCAGGATGAACACCTACCTTTCGCAAGTAGCAGCAATCCGGGCCGTATATCTTCGTTGGGTTTCCTTTTGGCACTATAAATGCCACGCCCACAGCGTCGGCCCCTGCCAAACATAGAAAAACCGTTGCAACATGCATGAGCTCTTTAAGTGCAGCATCATTGGTATTATTGCCATAGAACACCTGCCATTCTACTGGCTGCAATACTGCTTCAAACTCACTATAGGCGAGCAAACTAAGGGCTTTCACAGCTTCAAAGTCAGCCATGGTGGCTTCTCTGTAATGCAAGTCGGGTATCTTCTTCATAGGAATCAAATATAAAGAGCAAAAATGAAAACAAGAACGAACACCAAAGGCTTTGATAATTTAAAGTGATAGTAACCAGCTTTACAGCTACCACCCGGCAAAATGACGAATCTTCATTTTCCAACCAACATTCCAACTTATCAACTATTTTTGCGCCATGCAAACAATACTAAGTGAACATCAGATAGTTCGCCGTGAAAAATTAGCCGAATTAAAGGCGTTGGGCATAGACCCGTTCCCCGCCCCACTGTTTGAAATTACGCATACCGTAGCCCAGATAAAACGGGATTTTAACGAGACAACAGCCGACCAGTTCAAAAACGTTTCCCTCGCCGGCAGAATCATGCAAGTAAGGGACATGGGTAAGGCAAACTTTGCTGTATTGCAAGATAGCACTTCCCGCTTACAGATTTATATCCGTCGTGACGATATTTGCCCCGGCGAGGATAAAACTATG
>CAILMA010000056.1 GCA_903835145.1 uncultured Bacteroidota bacterium | reverse complement strand
AGCAACTGCTATACCTGATACAGCGTGCCTGTTTATGGGACTGGTTACAAAAGAAAAAGACGACTACTTCCTGGGGGCTGGCACTGACATGTATGTGTTACAAATGAACCAGAAAACTGGTAAAAAAAGATTCCAGATGTTCATGAATCAAATTTCCTACAGAGCCTACAAAGTGGATAGTATTTATGGACTGGAGAAAGGGAAACCGCAGTAAGCGCTCACCTAACGACTCCTCATTCAAAACGAAACAACCGATAAACATTGAAAAAGTGGTGGATCATTTTAGCGGTATTGGGAATTGTAGTTATGCCCTACGTGGGGTATAGGGTATACCGCCATTTTTTCCATCATGGGCAGCGCACAGCGCATCACGATGACGTGGAGGTGCCATTTGAGTTTAAGATAAAAGTATGTGACACCAGTTTAAAAGGGTACTTGCTATTGGCCCCTTTTGAGCAAAAGAAAGTGAAGACCCATGGCAAAATCATGATTTTGGGCCTCGACGGCGTTGTTTATTATGAAAAAATGCTGGGTCAGACGGCATACGATTTCCGGCAGTGGCAGCTGGGTGGCAAAGTTTATTACACCTATATTGTAAACGACCCGAAGGCGCAACACATATTTGGTACCCGCATACCGGCAGGATATGCTGTAATACTGGACAGTGCCCTCAATGAGCTTAAAGAGGTGCACCTTCTGCCACATGGGTCTATCACTACCAATGAAGGTCAGGGGCTTGACCTGCATGAATTCCTGATGCGCTCGGAAGACGACTACTACGTTATGGCCGATTATAAAAAAAGTGTGCACAATATACCTGATAGCATCCCGTCGTCGTCAAACATTAAAATCGGCGCACCGGTGATACAGGAAATCAGGGACAATTCTGTTGTATGGCAATGGGATGCGAGCAATTTCCCGGAGTTTTATGGCACCAGCACAGAGCACAACCATTACACCGATACTACCAAGGTGCAGGATTATCTGCACATCAACTCCTTATTTATCGACCCCATGGATAGTAACCTTATCTGCTCCTTCAGGTGCGCCAATCAGGTGGTGAAAATTGACCGGCGCTCTGGCAAAATTCTGTGGCGGCTGGGGGGTAAAAACTCAGATTTCGTGCTTGCAGATGATCAAAAATTCTACCGGCAGCACAATGTAACTGTTACTGAAGACGGTCGCAAATTACTGATGCTGGACAATGGGGATACCATTCTGCGGAAATCATCGCGGATACTGGAGTTAGATATAGATCAAAAAACAAGAAAAATAATGAGTTATTCTACATTTCCAATAAAGGATACACCTTGCCTTTTTATGGGCAATGTTGAAAAAGAAGGGGATGATTATTTTATAAGTGGCGGACTGGGTATGGTAGTGCTTGACTACAACTATATAACAGGCAAAAAACGATTTGAGGCGTGGCTTAATCAGGCTACTTACAGGGCGTATAAGGTGGAAAAGATATTTGGGCTGGAACAAAAGAAGACGTTAGTCAGATAGCATTCAGTTTGGCGACTTCGTCCACCGACATTCCTGTTAGTTCAGCTACTTCAGCTATATCCATACCCCTGCCAAGACACTTTCGGGCCATTTCACGCTGCTTTTGTAAAAAAAGCTCTGAGCTTTTTTTCATTGCAAGTTCCTCTCCTTTTTTTATACCAAGTTCCTCTCCAAGTATCAGGCCTTCGGCCTTGCCTACTTTATAATTGGTTACAGTGAGGCTGTTGTAATCTCTGGCTTCCTTAATGAAATTTTCGTAGTCGGCCAGCTCTTCATTGTTCAGTTTCAGTATATCCAGTTCTGCTTTTGCTTCCTTAAGCCCCTTAGCTTTAAATCCATCTTTTATTTCCTCATTCTTAAGGAAGTAAATCCATTCATCGAGCGTGTTTTTGGCAATATCATTGAACTGATTGACCTTTATAATGTAATACTCCGGATAAAGCTTTGAGATTTGATTGGTATGGTAAATGAGCTCCTGCTGACCAGACAATTGAAGCACATCGTGCTCATGCACCCCCGTGAAACTTGTGGTACCATAATATATATAGTCCTTACCCTGACCAAGGTCGAAATAGACGATATTTACTGAAATAACTTTTTTGATTTCGTTGTAGTCAGCCCCTTTAGACAGATTATCAACTATTAACATTGAGGTGCCAAACAACATGCGCATGAGGTAGTCATGCATCCTGTTGCTCTGAATCTCAATTATTACCAACTCGGAGCGGTTGTTTCTAATGAGTAGGTCTACCCGGTTGCTTTTGTTATCTCCTGTGCGTTTATTGCTTTCACTTTCCAGTATACTTTCTATGGTAATGTTGTCACCAAGCAACTCACTCAAGAAGCCCTCGAGTATAGTAAAATTGGCTTTGTTTCTCAAAAGCCGCTTAATTGCCCAGTCGAACCTAATCAAACGTTTCATAAAAAATAGTACTTGGAAAGCAAAATTAATAAAATCACATTGATTTAAAGTTAACTGTTATAGAATCACTCGCGGTATCCAAACTTGGCAATTTTTACCGATTTCAGAACTGCGTTTACCGACAAATGATAATATTTAACCGAATTAACGGCAAATTTGAGCATTGGGTAGATTAGATTTGCAGCATAATCACACATACATGAGGTATTTTTTACGTTTAGTATATTGTGTACCATTGGTGCTGCTCTCCTTAGTATCGCTTGCCGACATAAAAATAAGCGGCAAGGTGGTAGATGGTAAGGGAGCCCCGGTAAGGGGAGCTAATGTGTACCTGAACAATACTATTGACGGCAGCACAACCGATAGCCTTGGGCTGTTTTCATTCACAACGTCAGAGACGGGATTCCAGACGTTGGTAGCGTCTGAAATAAGCCACGAAAATATGGGCCTGCCGCTTACGCTGAGCCACGATACAACCGGGATAATACTGCGCATGACCGGCAATGTAGTGCACGATCTTGATGTTGTTACCATAACTGCAGGCTCGTTTGACGCATCGAACGATAAAACCAAAACTGTGCTAAAACCACTCGATATAGTAACCACTGCCGGTGCGAATGCTGACGTTGTAAAAGCAATTCAGATGCTGCCGGGCACACAACAAACAGGTACTGAAAACGGCTTGTTTGTGAGAGGTGGTGACGCAACCGAGGCTGGTATACTGGTTGATGAAATGGTGGTTCAGAATGCTTTTTTCAGTGGCCCTCCAGGGGTATCGACGCGCAGCAGGTTCGGGGCGTTCCAGTATCAGGGTGTTTCGTTCAGCAGCGGGGGCTATAGTGCCCGGTACGGGCAGGCACTATCAGGCGTATTGGAACTGAACACAACAGATATGGCCGAGAAAAGCAACGTAAATCTCGGCATAAGCATGGCGGGTATTTACGCTTCGGCAACCAAGAAATGGAAAAACAGCAGCCTCGACTTTGGAGGCAACTACAACAATCTGTCTCCATTCTACAAACTGGCATCGACCAACTTCAACTTTTTCAGCGTGCCAGTAGGTGGCGGTGGCAATGTACGTTACGTTTGGAAGCCCAACAAAGACGGCATATTTAAAGCATCTTTCAACAGCAGTTACAACCAAAGCGGCATTGCGATTCCTAATCCCTATCCATCAGGCGATAGTAACATAACGCTGAACCCCTTCATAGGGCAGGGCGATACGATAAAGTTCTTTACGAAAGACCAGTACTATTACTCTAATGTTTCTTACAAACAGATGTTTAAGAATAAGTATAGCCTGTTTACGGCAGCATCATACAGTTTGGACCAGACCAACAATAAATTCGGAGATTTTCCTATTAATGAGACAGACCACAGGGCGCAATTCAGGATAGAGGGTAAGGATTTTATTACCGGTAGGCTAAACCTGCTTGTAGGAGCCGAGATACAGAGCTATGGCATAAGTAAATCGCTGGGTATGGACTCCTTCCTGCAAAAACAGGAATTTACCGAAACCCAGGTAGCAGCTTATACCGAACTCGAATGGACACCAGTTTACTGGCTGGCAGTAAAACCGGGGCTTAGGTATGAGCACAGTGCCTTGCTAAATACCGACAACATTGCACCCCGTATCTCTATGGCTATTAAAACCAGCCGCCACAGCCAGGTATCGCTGGCCGGTGGGGTGTTTTATCAGGACCCAGGGAACGAATACCTGCTGCCGGGCCTGAAGGCTGGAATGCAACAGGCCATGCACTACATAGCCAACTGGCAATGGAGCAAGACCGACCGCACCCTGCGCATTGAGGGGTATTATAAAAACTACCAGGACCTGATACGAGAACCTTATGCAGCGATGAGCTATGACCCTAACCGCTACCGGATAATAAATGACACCACAACCATTAACAACAGTGGTTATGGCTACGCCGGAGGTTTTGAGCTGTTCTGGCGCGACAAAAAGAGCATTAAAAATGCCGATTATTGGATATCCTACAGCTATATTGATACCCGCAGGCTGTACCAGAATTTCCCGGTGATGGCAACACCAACGTTTATAGCAAGCAACAACCTGAATGTAGTAGGTAAATATTTTGTGGACAAATGGCAGACAAATTTCAGCGCAACCTATAGCTTTGCAACGGGATACCCATACTACAATCCGGAACGTGCGCAGCCGCTTGCCGCTGGGTCCTTTTTGAATGACCATACGCCAACATTCAATAATGTAGCGCTTACAGTTGCCTATCTGCACTCATTCGGCAAATGGTTTACGGTAATGTATGTGAGTGTTGATAATGTATTTAACTTCCACAATGTGTACGGCTACCGTTACCTTTACGGCAGCAATGGCCAGGAGATAAAAGGCAGCCAAAGCCCAGTAGTACCGGCATTGTACCGCACCATATTCTTCGGTATCAACTGCTCCCTCAGCCAGTTTAAAAAGGATGAGCTTTAGTATAAACAACAGGAAATGAACAGGAAAACTAAAAATATTAAAAACGAAAAACAGACCAATATGAAACAATTGATGCTCATGGGTGCACTTGCACTTACGGTAGTAACCACACAGGCACAGGATTTTAAAACGCCGCTCCACAACACCTGGACAGCTTTTGATACGCTCAAACATGAAGACGTAGCCGGCAGAACACCTTACCTGAACAAGCTTTCGCTGATCGCGAAAAAATGGAACAATGAATGGATTACCCATTTTTACGCGTCACTCAGCAAGACGGAAATCTCCTACAATGAAAAAGACGTGGCCAAACACGATGCTATACTTGATGAAGCCGAAAAAGAACACGACGAAGCCGTGACCTTGCTGGGCAAGGAAAACGATGAAACCTATGTACTCAAGGCGATGATAGCCAACAGCCGCCTGGCTGCCGACCCAATGAGCCGCTGGCAGAAATACGGTAAAATTTTCACCGATGACCTCGAAAGCGCAAAAGCAATAAATCCAAACAACCCTCGTATTTATTATATGAAGGGCATCAGCGTTATGTTTACACCTAAGGCATTCGGTGGTGGTAAGAAAGCAGCCTCCTCTTATTTTGAAAAGGCTGATGGCCTCTTTGCAAAAGAAAAAAGTGATGACATAACGAAAATATACTGGGGCAAGCGCGAAAACACGTTCTTCCTTGCACAATGCAAGAACGACGATTAAGT
>CAILMA010000055.1 GCA_903835145.1 uncultured Bacteroidota bacterium | reverse complement strand
TTTTTCATTTTTCTGTTTTTGAAATTTAATGATGTAAATATAAACTGTACTCTTGAATATTTCCTATTGCAAAGGACGTACCAAAAAATTTAAGTCTTACTTTTTTTCGAAAGAAAAACCGCTTTTAACTAATCCATCACAGATTTTTTTTGCTATTGAAGGCCCTTCGTAGATAAAACCAGTATAAACCTGCACCAGCGATGCACCCGCATTTATCTTCTCTATAGCATCTTCCGCAGTAAATATTCCGCCAACAGCTATTATTGGTATCGTGCCGTGGCTGCGTTCATGAATATATTTTACTACCTCTGTTGAACGTTCCCTCAAAGGCAGTCCGCTCAGTCCTCCGTCACCTATTTTTTCAACCGTGCGTGGGGAAGTGTGCAATCCCTCACGGCTTATAGTAGTATTTGTAGCTACTATACCGTGCAGCCTGGTTGTTTTCACAATGTCTATAATGTCGTCCAGTTGCTCGTTTGTAAGGTCCGGTGCTATCTTTAATAGTATTGGTTTTCCTGTCCCGAGGGAGTAATTCATCGCCTGTAGCTTATTCAGCAGCTTCGTTAGTGGCTCTTTTTCTTGTAGCGAACGTAGGCCGGGTGTGTTCGGGCTACTCACATTTACTACAAAATAATCTACCGCTTTGTAGAGGTGTTCAAAACACTGCTCGTAGTCGTGTTCTGCCTGGTGCAGTGGAGTGTCTTTGTTCTTTCCAATATTACCACCAACAATGATCTGCTCTTTTTTCTTTTTTATCCTCTGGGCCGCACTTGCTGCACCCCGGTTATTGAAGCCCATTCTGTTAATTAGTGCCTTATCCTTCGGCAAGCGGAATAGTCTGGGTTTCGCGTTTCCGGTTTGTTGCCTTGGGGTCAGCGTACCTATTTCTATAAAACCAAAGCCAAGACAGGTGAGCGAGTTGATATACTGTGCGCTCTTATCAAAGCCGGCAGCCAGTCCCACAGGGTTTGGGAAAGTTATACCCCAAAGTGTCTGTGACAGTGACGGCTCGTCCACAGAATACCTCGATTCCATGAAATATTTCAGCATCGGAATATTATATGCGAATTCAAGTCGGTTCATCGCCCATGTGTGAACCGTTTCAGGGTTGAAGCAAAAAAGAATTTTTCTGATTAATTTGTACATAAACGCGACAAAGATACATTACTCAACCAAGTATTTTAACAAAAATAACTGCACTTGAAAGCAGTTAAAATGTAATTTAGCACGGTAATGTATTCAAGAGCCTCACTTTTACTATTGTTGTTCATTGGCGCGCTGCGCCTTAGCCTTGTTGCACAGACAATCAAGGGTGAAGTTGTTGATAAAGACAATAAACATGCTATTAATGGTGTGACTATCGAAAACGTATATACGGCACTTGCCGTAAACACCAGCGACGATGGTAGTTTTGTAATCGCTGCTTCGCAGGACCAATTGCTGGAGTTCAGGAAAACAGGGTACAAGACCGTGAAAGTGCGCATCCCCAAGGGTTATTCTCCCAATTACTATAAGATAATCATGGAGCATGGTTTCACGAAAGTGGAAGATATGATAGCTAATAACAATCGTTACGATTATGTTAGGGATAGCATTCGTTACCACGAACTATACAAACATGAGATTGATTTTCCTAAGTTATCTGGTATCGACGCCATCGCTCATCCGTTTTCGGCAATGAGCAGCCGCAACCGGGAGATTTGGAAGTTTCAAAAAGACTACGACAATTTTGAACAGGAAAAATATGTAGACCGAACTTTCAACGAAGCCGTCGTTACTAAATTTACCGGCCTTACCGGCGATAGCCTCCATTATTACATCAGGCGCTACAGGCCAACCTACGAAGAGCTAAGGGCAATGAATGACTATACATTCTTCACTTATATTAAGAAAACGGTTACCAACTACCGCAACGCAAGTTCACACTCAAGAGGGGCTCAGTAAAGTTTATTGATTACAAATTATTTGTCAGTGGCGAACATCCTGAACTGCCTTGCCATTGCATCATGAAATTCTTCTGCCGTACCAAAGTTTATAAGATCGTTAGATACGCCGTATAGGTTATTTTCAACGTCAAAATAGGCAATTGCTTTATGGGGATTTTTAAGCAGATGTTTATCGTCCTTCAAAATATAGTCGTCAATAAACATTTTGATACCGTTAAGTTCAAATCTAAATCCCCCGTTTTCCTGCTTCGTGATTCTAAACTGGTACATTCAATGTTTTTCAACAACTCAGCAAAAACAGGCGCAGAATTTGAAAAATTGATGACAATTACCCTGGGTATACAGTTTTTAATGCATAATTAACTGAAAAACAATAAAATGTGTCGTTGTTAATAACTTGTAAAACACTCGATGAATGGAAAATTTGAACGCTAAGATTTGCTTTAAAATCTCAAAGTGTGGAATTTAATACCCAAAATTGGTGACGGTCGGAGACGGGAAAGCTTCGTTTTTACCCTATGCACCTTTTTTTTGGCGTAACAATTTGTAGATTTTTATTGCACTCATTAGTAAGATAATAAATAAGACAAGCCCTCCAAGGCCCCATACAAGGCTCATTCCATCTTTCACAACTGCCAGCATTACTATAGCCACTAACAAAATCGTTGCCACCTCATTCCAGATTCTTAATTGGGTAGAGGTGTAGCGGCATGTGTTGTTAGCCAGTTGTTTATATATTTTATGTAATGAAAAATGGTAAAGATAAAGTGAAGCCACAAAACAAAGTTTTATGCCAAGCCACTGATCGGGCGTGCTAAAGTGGTTGTACAAAAACCACATCCACGGGCCAAAAATTAATGTGAGCACAGCCGACGGCCAGGTAATACCAAACCATAGGCGTTTTATCATTATACTGAACTGGTTCGACAAGATTGTTTTTTCAGGTTCAGGTCGCGCCTGCGCCTCTACCTGGTAAACGAACAACCTGACAATGTAGAACATGCCGCTAAACCAGGTAACAATAAATATTATGTGTAATGCTTTTATGTAATTATACATGATGTTTTTTGATTCTTTAAGCCAAAGTAGGCATTACCCTTGCTTGTTTTTCGGCTATAAATTCCATAGCCTCGCCCACAATAAAAAAGCTGCCGGTTATAAGCAGCGCATCTTCGGCGCCCATTGTTTTCGTAACACTTGCTACCGCTTCAGCGACAGTAGGGTAGCATACACCCATTATCCCAGCCTCAAGTGCCAGTTGCCTGAGGTCTTCCGCTGGCATGGCTCTGAGTATCTGAGCATTGCAAAAGTGATAGGTTGCATCCTTGGGGAACAGCGATAAAACATCGCGCACATCCTTGTCCTTTACAAAACCCATTATAATGTGTTTCCTGGGCGCAGATACCTGCGCCCATTGCCCAAGCACTTCACTCAGACCAGCATGGTTATGGGCTACATCGCTTACTATAAAGGGTGCTTGTTGCAGCACATCCCACCTGCCGTGCAGCCCTGTTTTTGACTTTACAACTGCAAGTGCCTCAATAGCGCCTGATAAGGACAGCCCGGGGTTACTGAACGAAAGCAACTCTACAGCCGTAAGTATCGTCTTGATATTGTGCTGTTGGTAGTTGCCGGTAAGGTCTGTCTTTATACTTGTAAGTTCATCATTCGTTTTGTGGTAGGCCTTGTAGTATTGGTAATTAAGGTCCTGCTTTACCCGGGCCATTTCCCATATCGACTCCGCATAATATAGCGGGCTATTGTTGTGCACAGAATGTTCAAAAAACACCCTCTCCGTTTCATCATTCTGTTCGCCTATCACCACCGGAACACCTGGTTTCATGATACCTGCTTTCTCAGCAGCTATCTGCGCAAGGGTGTCACCAAGCAGGTCCTTATGGTCATAGCTAATGTTGGTAATTATAGAGAGTTCAGGGGTAATAATGTTCGTGCTGTCAAGTCTACCTCCCAGGCCGGTTTCTATAATCGCCATATCTACTTGCTCATCAGCAAAATACCGGAAAGCCATGGCCACGGTTATTTCAAAAAATGACGGGTTTATCTCTTCTATCAGGGGCTTGCATTTATTTACAAAATCTATCACCCACTGGTGTGGCACTGGTACACCGTTTATCCTTATCCTTTCTCTGAAGTCAACAAGGTGAGGAGAGGTATACAGTCCTGTTTTATAACCTGCCTTCTGAAAAACACAGGCAAGCGCATGGCTGGTGCTACCCTTGCCGTTAGTGCCGGCAATATGCACCGATTTGAATTCGTTTTGCGGGTCGCCAAGCGCTGCGCAAAGCTTCAGCGTATTGGTAAGGTCTGGTTTTAACGCTGCTTTTCCTATTCTGGAAAACATGGGCAGCCGCTCATAGATGTAATCAAGCGTCTCTTTATAACCGGGGGTTTCAACCATAGTGTATATCAACGGGTTTTGAACACAAAGGTAACATCTCCAAATTGCTGTGGGTCAGAACTCGTACTTTTACTGAACCTTGCCTTACCTAACTTCTCCAGCGCAATATTGGTGAGGTTCTTGCTCGATGAGCTTTTTACGTACTTATTGACTATGTTGCCGTCGCGGTCTACAGTTACATGTATCACAACAGTGCCACCTTCATTAAATTCCGCTTCCAGTTTCTTTGGTGTTATTTCACGGCCGGTGAGGGTATGCCCTATGGTGCCGCCGGCGCCTGGTGTCCCACTGTAGTTTGCAGCACCGGGTGTGCCACCGGGAACACCTCTGTCACCGGGGCCAGTCGTGTTGCCTTCGCTTGTGCCGGGTTTGTTGTCTG
>CAILMA010000054.1 GCA_903835145.1 uncultured Bacteroidota bacterium | reverse complement strand
TGGTTAAAGGTGGTAGCCTTTAATTCTGGTGGTTTCGTAGCATCATCGCCAATACCCTCGTAGTAATAAACCCTGTGGTTCTTGCTCAACAAAATAGTTAAAGCAACACTATTTTTGATCTTGTTTTTCTCATCATCCTTCATGTTCGGATCCTTGTATGGCATATTAATTTCCATAGTCTTAGGCTTAGCCAGGGTAGTCGTGAACATAAAGAATGTAATCAACAGAAACCCGAGATCTACCATGGGAGTGAGATCGATACGTGTACTTAATTTTTTACCTTTTTTGACTCCGGGGCCCTTTTTATGCCCCCCGCCCGAGGTATCCAATTCTGCCATATAACAAAAATAATTTACTGTTATGAAATAAAATAACAATTAACCGGCTTGCCGGTTAATTAATTTTTTGGTGCAGCACCATTGGCTTCAGCGTATGCTGCTGTGCCCGGAGGTATTGCTTTAAGATTGGTAATCAGGTTGAATTTGAATATCTTCCATCCTTCCAGCGTCTTGATTATTTTAGACACGTTAGGGTAAGAAGCATCGCCATCAGCCTTGATACAAATACGTAACTTAGGGTTGGTGTTTCTGGCGCACTTAATCCACTCCGCAATCTCGTTGGTTGGGGCAATAACCGAAGTATCAGAAGGGATACCGGGTGCAGCCGACTCAAGGGCACTGTGACCAGACGGCGGTGATGCCAGGTAAGACTTCAACTGACCTAAAGGAATACCGATAGAGCCATCGAGCGCAAATGCATTTTTTTCAGCTTCGTTAAGATTAAGCGATTTGTCGTCGTTGATGTAATCAATCAGATCGCGACGTTTCACTTTATTATCGATGGAGAAAAATATCCTTCCCTTGGTATCAACTGTAAGCAGCATCACGTCCTTATCGGGCAATGTGATGGACGAAATTGATGAAGGTGTGACTACGACTACCGGCTCTTCCGGTTTAAATTTTGTAGCCAGCATGAAGAAGGTAAGCAGCAGAAAGGCTACATCGCACATGGCAGTCATGTCAATATGCGTGCTCTTCCGTGGTAGTTTAGCGTGACCCATTAATTTGTGTTTCTTCTACTGTTAAACTAATAAGACAGGGAATTGAAAGAATTCCACAAATCTTTTTCAGATATTTTTTAATTAAATATTATTTGTAGTTAGCAGCAAAGCTCTGAGTTAATGTAAAGCCGCTTTCATCGATACCGAAAGTTACACCATCAATCAGGGTAGTGAAGAAATTGTAAGCGATAATGGCAATGAAAGAGGTACTGATACCAAGGGCTGTGTTGATCAGGGCCTCTGAGATACCACTTGCAAGAGAACCAGCATCAGGTGCGCCGGCATTACCCATTGCTGCGAACGAACGAATCATACCCAATACCGTACCAAACAGACCCAACAGCGTAGCGCAGGAAGAAATGGTAGAAAGGAATACAAGGTTTTTTTCGAGCATTGGCAGCTCAAGCGCAGTAGCTTCATCAATTTCTTTTTTAATCTGAGCAACTTTCTGTTCTGAATCCAGTTCGCGATTGTTGATCATTTCTTCATATTTCATAAGGCCGGCACGCATAACGTTACCAACAGATCCAGCTTGTTTATCGCACTCAGCTATTGCAGCCTGCACGTTTTTATTGGCAAGGTGATACTGTACTTTACGAACAAATTCGCCGGCATCCATTTTTCCTTTGGCTTTAACAATAGTAAGCGCGCGCTCAACTACGAAGCAAAGGAGTGTAAATAAAGTTGCAAGCAACACAGGCACAACGAAACCGCCCTGGTACATAAGACCCAGCGGGTTACCATCTTTAGCTTTAGCTCTTGTTTCGCCATCAGTAAAGTTTGATGGACTACCCAATACAAATTTCCATGTTACATAACCGATTACGATACAAGCAACAACAATTACCAGGTTAATTAAAAAGTTACTTGAATTTTTTGGCTTTCCAGCATGAGTTCCTTGAGTTGCTGATGGGCGTGGCGAAGCCGTTTTTACATCTGACATAGTCCTGTTTTTAGTTTTAAGTTCTGAAATTGGTTATTGAAAATTTTTTGTGCGATTGCAAAGATATAAGTACAGTTCAAAAAAACAATTTTGACCGATAAAATAATTTGAAATCAACCCCAAAATACCTGTAGGTACGTTTATTTGGGTTTCTTTTTAGCGTTCCTTAATTACAAGACGTAAAATCGTTGATTTTTCTTGGGTCGGGAATTCTTTTTTTCGACAGTTTTTTTTGAATTGTTTTATTACCAGTCCT
>CAILMA010000053.1 GCA_903835145.1 uncultured Bacteroidota bacterium | reverse complement strand
GCCAGAGTAAAACAAACAGATAATGTGACGTTTATATACACTTTCATCGGTATTGCATTACTCCTACTAACAATTGCGATGAGCTACATATCCATCAATAAGTTCCCTGATTATGAATACAGCGATTTTATAGTACCGGTATTTTCAGGCATCTTTTCCAGTACCTTACTAATCCGTGCATTGATACAATACAGGAAGAAGTAACCAAAAGTAAAAACGAAAAAGCACCCTAAAATAAGGTGCTTTTTTTATGACTTATGATGCTCTTAATCCGTTCAGGTCGTTGTTATTATCGTTAAAAAATGACATGGGATGTTTTGAAAAGTTCATCCGCCTGCCGGGTGGGTTGTTTAAACAATTGTTTACGGCGCTATCGCCCGCGACCATTTTATCGTTTTAGCTACTGGCTTGTCATTCCAACTAACGCCAATCGACTATTACGAGGTGGTACTACCTTGTTTAATATTATACCTTATGCTGTGATTGCAGGGGTATAGTAAGAACTGTTCAACTCGGAATTCGCTTGTTCTGCTGCTTCGATGACAGTGAAGGAAGATAGCGCCTCACCGGCACCCTTTCTTACTGCTGTTGTGTGCTCAAAGTGGGCAGATGCCTTACCATCGCCGGTAACAACAGTCCAGCCATCTTTAAGGGTATAAACGTCTTTTGTGCCCAGGTTTATCATCGGTTCTATAGCTATAACCATGCCTTCACGCAACTTCTTACCATCACCACGGCGGCCAAAGTTAGGTATCTGCGGGTCTTCGTGCAGCTCACGGCCTACTCCATGGCCCACAAGCTCGCGCACCACGCCGTAGCGGTTTTCCGTAGCGCAGAAATGCTCTACTGCATAGGAGATATCCCCAACACGATTGCTATCCGCAGCCTTGGCAACACCCCGCGCTACAGACTCCTTGGTAACCCTGAGTAACCGGAGAATCTCGGGCTTTACATCGCCTATTGCGAATGTATAAGCTGAGTCGCCATGGTAGTGATTTTTGTAGAAACCACAGTCCACTGAAATGATGTCACCATCCTTCAGTACATAGGAACTTGGGAAGCCATGTACTACCACTTCATTAACAGAAATACAAAGGCTATAGGGGAAGCCATGGTAACCTTTGAAGGAAGGAATACCACCATTGTCCCGGATGAACTGCTCAGCCATTTTATCGATAGATATAGTGGTGATACCGGGCTTTAAAAATTTTGCCACCTCGGTTAAGGTGGCAGAAACCATTAGAGCGCTGTTACGGATAATTTCAATCTCGTCGTTGCTTCTTATATAGATCATTAAGTAAAAATAAAAGGTAAAAAAATTGTCTGCCGTGAGAGGCAGACAATTAAATATTATGCTGAAATACTTTTTGTAGGAGCGGCACCGGTTCCGGCGTTTGCTACAGTGCGGCCAGTAATCCGGCCAGTCTTCATTAAACCGTCGTAGTGATTCATGAGCAGGTAGCTTTCTACTTGCTGTAGAGTATCGAGGATAACACCGACACCAATCAACATGGAAGTACCGCCGAAGAAAGAACTGAAACCACTTGTAACACCTACCAGAGAAGCGATACCGGGTAAGATACCTGCTACTGCCAGAAACACTGCGCCCGGAAGGGTAATGCGGTCCATAATAGTAGCGATATAGTTAGCGGTGTCTTCGCCTGGCTTAACACCCGGGATAAAGCTGTTGTTCCTTTTCAGGTTATCGGCCATTTCCGTTGGGTTAAAGATAAGGGCAGTGTAGAAGTAAGTGAATGCAATAACCATTATTGCAAAGAACATGTTGTAAACGAAAGAATGGTTATCAGACAATGAGTTAAGGAAACCAGCTGCACCATCGCTGGTAGCATAGCCTCTGAAGATTGTAGGGATAAACATCATAGCCTGAGCGAAGATGATAGGCATTACACCTGCAGAGTTAACTTTCAATGGAATGAAATCCCTGTTACCTGAAACTTCCTTGGCCTGATTGGTGCTACCGATGATACGGCGGGCATAGTTAAGCGGGATTTTACGGGTACCTTGAGTTAACAGGATAAGACCAATGATAACGGCAATAAACACGGCCATTTCTATCAAAAGTATAAGAAGACCACCTGCACCTGCGCCACTCGAAGTTTTATCAACAAACTCCTGCCAAATCGCATTAGGGAAACGAGCAAGGATACCTACCATGATGATCAATGATGTACCATTACCAATACCTCTGTCGGTGATTTTTTCGCCCATCCACATTACGAACAATGTACCGCCAGTAAGGATAACTACTGTAGATAACCAGAACATAAAGTGAGAATAGTTTAACGCAATAGCGTTAGCGTAAGGTTGTGTGTTAAGCAAATAAGTAACATATGCACTCGCCTGTAAAGCTGTAACGATAACAGTAAGATACCTTGTGTACTGATTGATAGTGCGACGGCCGCTATCTTCTCTCTGCATTTTTGCTACCTGAGGGATAACAATACCTGCGAGCTGCATAAAGATAGAAGCAGAAATGTAAGGCATAACACCCAATGCGAAAATGGACGCTCTGTTGAACGCACCACCTGCAAACATGTTAAGTATACCCAGCAAACCGCCTCCGGCACCACTGTTTGACTCTTCAATCATTTTCGGATTGATTCCAGGCAAAGTAATTAAACAACCAACGCGGTATATCAGTACAAGAAGTATTGTATATACTATGCGGTTACGAAGTTCATCAATGCTCCAGATATTTTTTAATTTATCTATAAATTTCTTCACAGGGAGTGTTGTTTGTCAAAAATGAAATGCGAATAAACGACAAAAGACGCATTTTTCCAAAAAATGCGCCTTCAATATTAAATTAGATAAGCTCAATAGTACCACCGTTTGCTTTGATAGCTTCCAGTGCTTTAGCGCTTGCTTTGTTAACTTTGAAAGAAATAGTAGATTTCAGCTCACCGGTAGCGAGAATTTTCACGAGATCTGTACGGTTAATGAGACCGTTGATGTAAAGAACTTCAGGTGTAAACTCAGGGAGGCTGTATTTTTCAACGAGGAAATCGATCTGGCTGAGGTTGAACACTTTATACTCAACGCGGAATGGATTTTTGAATCCACGTTTTGGCATTCTGCGCTGAATAGGCATCTGACCACCTTCGTGACCTTTTTTAGACTGGTAACCAGTACGTGCCTGCTGGCCCTTGCTACCTTTAGTAGCTGTACCACCATGTCCGCTACCTTCACCGCGACCAATACGTTTTGTGTTTTTTGTAGAGCCAGCTGCTGGCTTAAGCGTATGCAATTGCATGATAAACGATTTTTGAACTTGCGCGGAATCTTAAACCGCTCGCAAATTTGTTAATAAATAATTACCTAAAACGTGGGAGCCCTGAAGATATTGCGTGAAACAAGTAACAGGACTCAAAATTTCTTAGATGTTTTCAACTTTCACCAAGTGATGAACAGCTTTTACCATCCCTAATATCTGAGGAGTTGCTTCAACTTCTACAGAGTGCATCATTTTTCTGATACCAAGTGCAATAAGCGTACGCTTCTGACTTTCCATACGGTCGATACCACTTTTTACCTGGGTAATTCTGATTTTGGACATAAAATTGAAAAATTAAAACTTAAACCTTAAAATAAAAATCCCACAATATTGAAACGGCAGGATCTAAATATATTTACAAACACCTTAAGAGAAGAAAGTGACTCTGGTGCAATAAACGCAACCGAAAGTACAACCGGGAACCGATAGAACTACGGGAGCAATAGCACCAACAGAAGCTATCCGTTAAATACTCTTTTCAGGCTGATATTCCTTGTTTTAGCAACCTGTACCGGCTCCCTTAACATACCCAAAGCAACGAATGTAGCTTTAACCACGTTGTGCGGGTTAGCAGAACCGAGGGATTTAGAAAGGATATCTGTGATACCTGCAGCTTCGAGCACCGCTCTCATGCTACCTCCAGCGATAACGCCAGTACCATGTGCAGCTGGTTTTATCAACACCTTAGCAGCGCCTTCTTTAGCAAACTGCTCGTGAGGAATAGTACCATGCATAACCGGAACTTTAATGAGGTTCTTTTTTGCATCATCGATACCCTTGGTAATTGCTTCCTGAACTTCTTTAGCTTTACCTAATCCGTGACCCACTATACCATTGCCGTTACCTACAACTACAAGTGCAGAAAAGCTGAATGCGCGTCCACCTTTTGTAGTTTTAACTACACGGTTGATGGCAACTACTTTTTCGCTGAGTTCCAGGTCTCCGCCTTTTACGCGATTTAATGTTCCTTTCATATTTATTTTTATTAGCTGATGCGCTTACCGACCTGAGGCGAAAAAAGCGAGATCAAATATTATTGTTGTTTTTGTTTCTGTTAACCTTCTTAAAGAGCAGGACGCCTGATGGCAGAACAACTCAATAATTAGAATTTCAATCCGCCTTCGCGAGCGCCGTCAGCAACTGACTTTACCCTGCCGTGATACAAATAACCACCACGATCGAATACGCAAGTAGTGATACCCAACGCTGTTGCTTTCTGTGCAAGCACTTTACCAACTGCGAGTGATTTCTCCACTTTAGTACCTGACTGAGCAGCGATATCTTTCATTCTTGAACTCGCAGATGCAAGGGTAAAACCATTTGCATCATCGATGAGCTGACAATAGATGTCGCAATTGCTGCGGAAAACTGAAAGCCTTGGTTTTGAAGCCGTACCAGATACTCTGGCACGAATACGCCAACGGAGCTTCTGACGACGTACTTGTTTTTGATCTAAAGACATAATATCTGTTTTTACGGGCTCACACCTTTGTGAGGAATGGCTGCCGGAGTTTGTACTGATTATTTGAAAATGTTCTGTTCATTTGGTTAGAAATGAACAGAACACTGAACATACTAAATATTGTATTTAAGAGGCAGACTAAGCGAGGCTTATTTACCAGCTGACTTACCTGCTTTACGACGAACGATTTCATCAGAGTAGCGTACACCTTTACCTTTGTAAGGTTCTGGTTTACGGAGGCTACGAAGTTTAGCAGCCACTGCACCGAGCAATTGTTTATCGATAGATTCGAGGATGATTCTTGGGTTCTGGCCTTTTTCAGCGATTGAAGTTGCCTTGATTTCGCCTGGAAGCTCCATAATGATGTTGTGGGAGAAACCGAGTGCAAGATCGATTTGGTTACCAGCAACAGCAGCACGATAACCTACCCCTACCAACTCCAGTTCTCTTTTGAAACCTGTAGTAACACCAGTAACCATGTTGGCAACGAGTGAGCGATAGAGACCGTGTAAAGCGCGGTGACGGATCTGATCAGTAGGACGCTCAACTAAAACATCACCGTTAGTAACGGAAACTTTAATATCGCGGTCAACATTCTGAGTTAAGGTACCTTTTGGACCTTTAACAGTTAACACATTGGAGGCAGATACTGTTAAAGTAACGCCTGCCGGCAGAGTAATCGGTTTTTTACCTATACGTGACATAAAAAAATTAATATAAAATTTAAAATCGGCTGTGTTCAGTTACCGTATAGAGAACTTGATATTGTCAGCCATTCGTATTATTAAGAACTAAAGTACTTGTTTGTTGTTTAGCGGCGAACCACCGAACTATTTTAAGTGCGAAACAACCAACCGGCTATTGACCAATCAGTTATTAAGCAATTATCCTAGTATATGTTACACATTACTTCACCACCTACGTTTTGGTTGCGGGCTTCTTTATCAGTCATTACACCTTTAGATGTAGAGATGATAGCGATACCGAGACCATTCTGTACGCGACGGATTTCAGCAGGTTTTGCGTATTGACGTAAACCCGGACGGCTGATGCGCTCCAAAGATTTGATTGCAGGTTCTTTCGTAAGCGGATCGTACTTAAGGGCTATTTTGATAAGACCCTGTTTGCTATCGTCTTCAAATTTATATTTAAGAATGTAGCCTTTTTCGTAAAGGATTTCAGCTATGCGTTTCTTAACATTAGAAGCAGGGATTTCAACAATACGATGACGAGCCATTTGCGCGTTACGGATACGGGTCAATAAATCTGCTATTGGATCTGTTACCATTTTTATTATTTAGGTTTTGTAAAAAAATATGTTTCGGGTTTCAGTTGTTTTCAGAGCTGACCTTGAAACGTTATCCTTCCCGCCGGGCGGGACAAGAAATTACCAACTTGCCTTTCTAACACCAGGTATTTTACCATCGAGCGCCATATCACGGAAAGCAACCCTGCATATACCGAAGTAACGCATGTAGCCACGTGGACGACCAGTGATCTGACACCTGTTTTTAAGACGCACTGCAGAAGAGTTTTTAGGAAGTTTATCTAAACCTGCATAATCACCTGCTGCTTTAAGGGCTGCACGTTTTGTAGCAAACTTAGCAACCATTTTCTCGCGCTTACGTTGACGGGCTTTTACTGATTCTTTAGCCATAATCTTTTATTTCTTGCACCTGAAAAAAACTTGCAGGCACTGTTTTATTAAATATTTGTCTTTAAACACTACCGGGGTTCAATGTATTACCATGAACGTACCTTTAGTACTATCCTGTTTTTTCCATTGATTTGAATGGCATACCTAATTCTTTCAGCAGTTCAAAAGCCTCTTCGTTAGTTTTGGCAGTTGTTACGAAAGTGATATCCATACCACTGATGCGTGGCAACTTATCGATGTTGATTTCAGGATAGATGATTTGCTCAGTGATACCCATGGTATAGTTACCGCGGCCGTCGAAAGATTTTTCATTGATACCTTTGAAGTCACGTACACGTGGAAGTGATACGGAAACGAAGCGATCCATGAATTCGAACATTTTCACATTGCGAAGCGTAACCCTACAACCGATAGGCATGTTTTTACGCAGCTTAAAGTTCGAGATGTCTTTTTTAGACATTGTAGGAATTGCTTTCTGACCAGTTACTGCGCTCATTTCGTTTACGGCATCATCGATCATTTTCTTATCAGAAACTGAACCTTTAACGCCCTGGTTAAGACAAATCTTCACCAGTCTTGGGCACTGCATAACGGTTTTGTAACCGAATTTTTTCATCAGCGCAGGTACCACCTGCTCCCTGTACTTAGTAAGTAACCTGGGTGTATATGTTGTAGTTGCCATTATTTGATTACCTCCCCTGATTTTTTAGATATACGTGAGAAACCGGTTTCAGTTCTTACACGCGACACCTTAGAAGGACCTTTAGTTTTGGCATCCCACAGCATCACGTTAGAGATGTGTATAGGAGCTTCTTCATTAACGATACTTCCCTGAGGGTTTTGCGCGTTCGGCTTAAGGTGTTTAGTTACCATATTCACTCCTTCGACCAGGATGCGGCCTTCGGAAGGGGATACAGACAACACCAGACGCGGCGTAGTGCGATTCTTATCGTCACCGGCGATAACAACCACGTTATCACCTTTCTTAATATTGAACTTCGGTTTGAATCTCTGTTTCACTGTTACTATTAATTAAACGTTGTAAATACACCCATTTTGAAACGGGCTGCAAATGTACAACAAATTTTACAATACTTCTGGCGCTAAGGAAACAATTTTCATGTATCCTTTATCGCGCAATTCGCGGGCCACTGGTCCGAATATACGGGTGCCACGAGGCTCATCCGAGTTATTGAGCAAAACGACTGCATTGTCATCAAAGCTGATATACGAACCATCTTTGCGACGCAGTTTCTTTTTGGTACGAACGATTACCGCTTTTGAGACGGTGCCCTTTTTCATACCACCGCCGGGAATAGCGTCTTTTACGGTTACCACGATTTTATCGCCGATTCCTGCGTAATCTTGTCCCGAATTGCCCAACACACGAATACAAAGTACTTCTTTTGCACCGCTGTTGTCGGCTACATTGAGCCGGGATTCTTGTTGTATCATTCTAAAAAGTTACTTAGCTTTTTCAATAATTTCTACCAGGCGCCAGCGTTTAGTTTTACTAAGCGGGCGTGTTTCCATAATTCGAACCACATCACCGATTCCGGCGTTGTTCTGCTCGTCATGAGCATGGAAGCTCGATGATTTTTTAATGAACTTTCCGTACATAGGGTGTTTCACTTTACGCTCCACATTAACAGTGATGGTTTTCATCATCTTGCTACTGCTTACTACTCCTATACGGGTTTTTCTGCTTTTTCTTTGCGTTGTCATAACGGACATCAGTATATTAATTAGAAACCTAATTCTCTTTTGCGGCTTTCAGTCTTCAGGCGCGCTAATTCACGGCGCAACAGCTTGATTGAAAGCGGGTTTTCAATTGGATTAGCCGCATGACTGAATTTTGTTTTTTTCAGACGTACTTCTTCTTCGCTGATTTTGTTAGCGAGCCCTTCGTTATCGAGCGAACGGTATTCGTGAGCGTCAGCCTTTTTAGATATTGCCATTGTAATGCTTTTTAATGATTTCGGTAGCCTTTGTCATTGGGCGACGTACTGTATGTTAATTCACTTGTAAACTAATTAAGCTCCGGCGTAATCGTGACGAACAACAAACTTCGTTCTGATTGGTAATTTCTGAGCTGCGAGGTCCATAGCTGCGCGAGCTACTTCCATTGGCACGCCTTCGATTTCGAACATGATCAATCCTGGCTTTACTACGGCTGCCCAGAATTCCAAGCTACCTTTACCTTTACCCATACGCACTTCAGCAGGCTTGCGGGTGATTGGTTTATCAGGGAAGATGCGAATCCAAACATTACCTTCACGCTTCATTTCGCGGGTCATTGCCTGACGGGCAGCTTCAATCTGGCGGTTAGTGATCCATTTTGGCTCCATTGCTTTCAGTCCGAATGAACCAAAAGATATAGTAGCGCCACGCTGAGCGTCACCTTTAATCCTGCCTTTATGCGCTTTTCGGTGTTTTGTTTTTTTTGGCTGTAACATTGTTACAAAATTATTTGTAAGCTAAATATTATGAATAATAATTTCTAAATTGATATTGGCAAAGCAGATGATTATCTGCGGCCGCCACCACCACCGGTACTACCACCGCGATTGCCACCCTGGCCACCGCCTCTGTTAGCGCCACCACCTCTTCTATCGCCACCACCTGCGTTACCGCCGCGGTCACCACCACCACCTCTTCTGTCGCCGCCGCCACGAGCACCTCTGTCGCGGTCGCCGCCTCTTTCGCCGCGGCTACCTTCCACGCCCTGGAAACCAGGCTGGCGGTTGTTGCCTCTGCTATCAGAGTTAGCTGAGAAGTTAGGGTTAAGTTCACGAACTCCGAGTACTTCACCTTTACAGATCCATATTTTGAGGCCGATTTTACCGTAAACGGTCATTGAGTATACAGAAGCGTAATCGATATCCATACGGAATGTATGTAAAGGAGTACGACCTTGTTTAAATTCTTCAGAGCGGGCGATTTCAGAACCGTTTAACCTACCACTTGCTTTGATTTTGATACCTTCGGCACCCATTCTCATTGCGGTAGTGATTGCCATTTTGATAGCGCGTTTGTAACTAACACGACCTTCGATTTGGCGGGCGATAGTATCACCGACGATCATTGCATCCAGTTCAGGACGGCGGATCTCCATGATATTGATCTGAACGTCTTCCTTTTTAGCGAGTTTTTTAAGCTCTTCTTTGATACGGTCAACCTCAGTTCCACCCTTACCTATGATGATACCAGGTTTTGAAGTGTGTATGGTAATAATCAGCTTACCGAGTGTACGTTCGATAACTATGCGGGAAATACCGCCTTTGTTGATACGCGCATTCAGATAAGTGCGGATTTTATGATCTTCTACCAGTTTCTGGCCGAAGTCCCTTTTTTCGCCATACCACATTGAATCCCATCCGCGGATGATGCCCAACCTGTTACCTATAGGATT
>CAILMA010000052.1 GCA_903835145.1 uncultured Bacteroidota bacterium | reverse complement strand
GTAGTGTACACCGCTGCCAATGCCTGCGGCGCTGACACTACCTCGCTGCCCGTGTACATAAAGCCACACAGCGCCTGCAACGCAGGCATAGCCACCATACCTACAGAAGACTGGAAAATATTCCCCAACCCCGCCGACGACGAACTAACTATAGCCAACCCTGCAGCAGCGGGTGTAGCAGCGGGTTATACCATTGTTGATATGGTGGGTAAGACCCTACTTGCAGGCAGCCTGCAACCCGGCAACCAGCAAGTGGACCTCAGCAACCTTGCACCCGGCAATTACATACTACAGCTGCACCGTGCGGATGGCGCGGGTAAGAACCAGCTGTTTGTGAAGGAATAAGGGTATTGATTTTTATCGTAGCCAATTAACCGCCTGGTTAGTTGGCAAAACCAAGAAGGTTAACCGCGAAGAGCGCAAAGTGTACGCAAAGGAACGTAAAGCTCAATTTATTTTTTGCTGCCAATTAACCGCCTGATTAGTTGGCAAAACCAAGAAGGTTAACCGCGAAGAGCGCAAAGTGTACGCAAAGGAACGCAAAGCTTCATTTATTTTTTTGTTTCACTGCGGTCTCTAAAAAGTACGCAAAGACAAATCCTATTCTTTGCGCCTTCTTTGCCCCTTGCTTTGCGCACTTTGCGTTTAAATATTTTGCCAGAATGTGGGCTATTGTTATTGGGAAGGCACTAAAATTAGTTCGCAGTCGTTGTGGGTCTATGATTTGCACACTTCTTTGAGCACCGCGGCGAGCCTCATACCACCGAGCAGAATGTCTTCTTCCACAAGTTTTTTATTGCGCTGCACGTAGGCTTCATCTATGGTTTCGTCTTTGAAGTTGTAGACCTGGTGCAGTTGTGAGCGGGGTTGCAGCATCCAGTTTTTTACGTTAATAACGGTGAGGCTTTTGCGCTCCGCGGCATCAAAATTTTTGAGTTGCAGCAGGCAGTCATTGACCGTAATGTTTTCGCCTTCTATCATTTCAGAATCCCAAACCCGGTGTAGGTTCGATGGGTGGCCCATATACTTTACCTGTATGTCGTTACCGCCTTTATCGCCCTCATAGCCGCAATGCAGGGGCTGGTGCAAGTCGCCGACAAGGTGAAATAATACGAGGAAGTCTCTTTTTACATCGTCTTCGCTCATTCCTTCCTTGTGTTCCAGTTCCTTTATCAACCTCACGAGTTCGTTCACCACATTTTCGTCCTTGTTATCCTCGTAGGTAGCACCTTTTTCCACATTCACGTAGTGCCATTTTTTCATGTAGTCATACTTATGGTCACTTCTCACCTCGTCCATCCAGGTACTTGCCTGCTCTATGGTAGTAGCGCCAAGGTATTTATGCAGGTTTTGCTTTTCGGCGTCGCTGAGCATACTGTAGGCAACCTCAGCCACCATATTATGGCCTCTTTTGCCCCAGCCGAATGAACGGGTGGATGCGAACAATACTAAGCACGAAACAATAAATACCGTTTTTTTCATAGCTGGTAAAAGTACGGAAACATGTACTGCGAAAACTGCAACAGAAATTATTTTAGTGTTAAGTGAAGATGCAGAAAAGACACAACACCCCCGTATTGGTGCGTTTTTTGCGTAATTTCGCCGCCTTATGCGTATATTAATGGTATGTCTGGGCAATATATGCCGCTCTCCGATAGCGGAGGGCGTAATGCGACATAAAATTATGGAGCACGGGCTGCAATGGACGGTAGAATCGGCAGGAACAGAATCTTACCATGTAGGCGAACATCCCCATGCCCTGTCGCAGAAAGTATGCCGGGAGCACGGCATTGATATAAGCCAACTGAGGGCCATACAATTTACAAAGAAAGACTTTGCCAACTACGACAAAATATACGCAATGGCTACCGATGTGCTCCGGGAAATAAAGCAGATATCCGGCCATGGTGGCAATATGGCTGCCGTGAGCCTCTTTCTGAACGAACTGGAACCGGGCAGTAACAAATCGGTACCCGACCCTTATTATGGCGCTGAGCCGGGCTACCACGAAGTTTATAAAATGGTTGATGAAACCTGTGATGCAATAATAAAAAAATACAAATAATACAACATGTCTAAGCCATCGATACCCCAGGGCACACGCGACTTTTCACCAGAAGTGGTGCGCAAACGCCAATATATACTGAATACCCTACGCAATATTTTTGAGTGTTATGGTTTTCAGCCGCTCGAAACACCTGCTATGGAAAACCTGACCACCCTCACCGGAAAATACGGAGAAGAGGGGGACAGACTGATCTTCAAAATACTGAATAACGGCCTGCACGATATAACAGCGGAAGACAAAAAACAAAAACTGCAGGACGAATGGACAAAAGTAACCAGCAAGGCCTATTCATCGCCGGTGGTTACTGAGCGTGCCTTGCGTTATGACCTTACCATACCCTTCGCCCGCTACGTGGTGATGAACCAGAACGAACTTGCTTTCCCCTTCCGGCGCTACCAGATGCAGCCCGTGTGGCGGGCTGACCGGCCGCAGAAAGGCCGCTACCGCGAGTTTTGGCAGTGCGATGCCGATGTGGTGGGCAGCACTTCGCTTATTAATGAGGCGGAGCTCTTGTGTATTTACCAGAAGGCTTTTAACGAGTTGACGATACCTGTAAAGATAAAACTGAACAGCAGGAAGCTGCTTGCTGCCATAGCAGAGCTTTGCGGTGCCCCGGAGCAAATGATGAACATAACCATAGCACTGGACAAACTGGACAAAGTGGGCTGGACGGGCGTGGTAAAAGAACTTCAGGAGCGTGGAATAAGCGAAGATGGAATCTTTAAGATAGAACAAGTAATAAAAGTTACCGGCGACAACAATACCAAGCTTGCCGCCTTTGCCGATATGATGCAGCACAGCGCAACAGGCATAGGAGGCATTAACGAAATAAGCAAGACCCTCGCCTACTACCGCACACTGGCCGATGCTCAATGGACTGGAGTAATAGAGGTAGATATAAGCCTTGCCCGTGGCCTTAACTACTACACTGGTGTGATAGTGGAGGTAGTATGCAACAGCGAAAAAGTGGAAATGGGCAGTATAGGCGGCGGTGGCCGGTATGATGACCTTACAGGCCTATTTGGCCTGAAGGGCCTTTCAGGCGTGGGCGTTTCCTTTGGTATAGACCGCATATATGATGTGCTGGAGCAACTTGAAGCGTTCCCGCAACAATTGGCTTCGGGGGCAGATGTGCTTGTATTGAACTTTGGTGGCGAGAATGAAAATTATGCGCTGTCGGTATTGCGTCAGCTCAGGGATGCTGGTATAGCTGCCGAGGTGTATCCTGATGCTGCAAAATTTGATAAACAAATGAAGTACGCCAACAAAAGGAAATTCACTTATGTACTGCTGCCCGGCGATGAAGAGCGGGAAAAGGGCCTGATAAGCGTTAAAAACTTTGTTACCGGAGTTCAGCAGATGGTGAGTATGGCTGAAGCCATGACATTGATACGAGGGTAATAGTGATGTTATTTTGACTTAGAGACTTAGCTTGTACACCGCCCAGATGTAGGAGCGGTCTTCCCAGTTGTTGACATTAAATTGTAGCAACCAGCCCGGGTATTCACAATAAAGCTGCTCTGTTTTGAAGCCGGCAAGTTCGGCCCCCGGCTTCAGGGTGCGACTGAGGTAGATGATGGTTCTGCCCGTGTTTGCGGCAAGGAGGGTTTGCAGCTGTTGTGGCGTTTGCAGGGTTTTTATTTCCAGATTCGAAGGCTTGTAGAAATTGCACTCAATCACATCGAGTTTATAAGGAGATTGGTTGAAGGCGACTATGGTTGTTGGTTGCCTCTGTGCGTAGTTGTAAATGAACCCATAGTACTTCATCAGTTCTTCGGCCGGAGTGAAAATCTTAAATACCAGCAATACTATATTCATCACTATAAGCACCCGCAGCGTCCATTTATAAATACCACCCTGAGATACATGCTGAAAAAAGCGGTCGAGCCCCAACGACGCAACAAAGATAAAAGCACTCATAGCAGGAAATAGAAACCTCATTTCTTTGTGCCCTATGAGGAAGTGCCCGACAATAAACGTGATACAGACGAGGCTCAGCACGTGCCCGGGCCGCTTAATAATGCCCCAGATAAACAAAGCCAGCAGTACAAGACTGAGCGGCGGTATGCCCATATTGAAAAACAGCACGAAATAATACCACCAAGGGTCTACCCCGAACTTAGCCGCCACGTGCTGAATGATATTGACATTGAAATAGTTATAAGGTGTAAATACCCAAAGGCCATAAAACCAGCGATCAACCAGTACCGAAACTGCTATTGCGGCCGTACCACCCACCACCAGCAAGAGCAGGTGACTAAAACGGGTGCGTTGCACACCCAGCAGCCATATAGCAAGCCCAATGAAGGCGAAGCCTATCTGTAGCCGGAAAAAAAGTGCGAACCCGAGGAGCAAGCCAGCCAGCAGCAACTGCAGCGTTTTGCCGCTTTCATTTTTAACCTGAAGCAAGATGGTAATGGCAATGAAGAACAAATCGGCAGCTATGGTTTCGGCAGAAAAGCGCACGCCAATGTAGGGTACAAACCACAGCAGGAAACTGGCGTAAACAAACAGCTTACGGCCCTTTTCGGTAGTAAACTCAGGCAGCAATACTTTTATAAGCCGGCTTATGGTGTACCAGGTGAGCACCGCCATGAGCAGCCGGAGCAGCAAGGCAACGGTAAAAGGGTTGTAAGCCCCCATCCATTGCAGCACTTTTGCAATAAAAAGTACAATGCAGGGCTGCAATGCCCCCCGGCAATGGGCTGCATACTCCCACGGCAGGTCGGCCAGGGGCGAAAGGCCCAGCCTGTAATTACAGAACTCAAGCACCTGGTAATGCTCATCGGGGTGGTAATACCCAACACTGAACCACGCGGCGATAAGCTGCACCAGCAGGCCTATATAAATCCATTTTCGGTATGGTGCGGTTGCTTCGTTCATGCTTTAAGGTGGTGTGAAATTAGTAAAAGATAAAAGGTTGGCTGCTAATTTTATTGGCTGTGTAAAATCTGCAGATTTTATTGCTATTTTTAGGAATTCATCACGCAGCATAATGGCAAAGCAAAGTAAACAACAAACACCCCGAGAACCTGCAAAAGCAACCGAAGCAGGCAGTCAGGGGCATACAACCACATCATCACAACCCAATAATTTCCCGCTTACCGCCTTTCGCACCCAGGCGATAATACTGGCCTTTCTGGCACTGCTTTTTTATGGCAATACGTTTAAAAACGAATACGCATTTGATGATATGATGGCCATAGTAAGCAATGACTATGTGCAGCGCGGCGTAGCCGGTATTGGCGACATCATGACCAAGGACGCCTACCAAAGCTACCTGGAACACAAAAACGGTGGCAACCAGCTGGCCGGTGGCCGTTACCGCCCGCTTTCGCTCGTCACCTTTGCTATAGAGCAGCAGCTACTGGGCGTAAGCACCAATGACGAAAGCCCCGGCGTAACCCACAACCGAACGAAGGAAGAAGAAGATAAAATGATCAGCGACATGCACTTCAGGCATGTGGTTAATGTACTGCTCTATGCGCTCACCGTGGTGGTTTTGCTGTCCTTCCTGCGAAAGGTGGTGTTTAAAGACAATCCGATGATAGCCTTTGTTGCAGCCTTGTTGTTTACCGTGCACCCTATACATACCGAGGTGGTGGCCAATGTAAAAAGCCGAGACGAGATTTTATCGGTTTTGTTTATCTCACTCACTTTTTTACAGGCCTTTAAGTACAAAGAAACTGCCAGGAAAAAAGATCTGGTGCTGGGTCTGTTGTGTTTCTTCCTTGCATTGCTGTCCAAAGAATATGCGGCTACCCTTGTCGTGCTGCTGCCGCTATCTTTCTACCTGTTTAACAAGGAAACAATAGCACAGAGCTTCAAGTCATTTGTGCCTTATGCCATCCCGTTTGTGCTTTATGTGCTGCTGCGCCTTTCATCAGTAAATGGCATGGCTGATGGCGCAGAAAAAGACATTATGAACAACCCGTACCTGTATGCTACAGGTGCACAAAAGATAGCGACGGAATTCCTTGTCTTGCTGGACTACCTGAAACTATTGTTCTTCCCCCATCCGCTTACTGCCGATTATTCTTTTAACCAGATACCCTATACCGATTTCGGAAACCCGATGGTGTGGCTATCGGTCGTGCTGTATGCCGGCATGGCTGTAGCTATGGTGGTATTGTTCAGGCAAAGGCACCTGTTGGCGTTCGCACTTGCACTTTACCTCGCTAACCTTGCACTTATCAGCAATATATTTTTCAATATCGGTGCGCCCATGGGTGAGCGTCTTGTTTTTCACTCCTCTATTGGTTTTGCAATCGTCGTTGCATACTTCCTGTACAAGGCATTTGATAGGATAAAGCCCGCTGCAACTGCCCAAGCCGCGCTGGGTGGGTTGCTGGTGGTAGTTGTGGCAGCATCAGGATTTAAGACTTTCGATAGGAACAAGGCATGGACCAATAACAACACACTTTTTTTGACTGACGTACAAACATCGCCCAATAGCGTACTTGCCAATACCAATGCCGGATCAGCCTGCATGAGTTATGCCAAAACGAATAAAGACGATACTACCGCGAGCCGGGAGTGGTTCACAAAAGCAATTGGCTATTTCTCGAAAGCCATAACCATAAACCCCGGCCATATGCTGGCCTATGAAAATCGCGGACTTTGTTACTTCAATATGCGGATGCCTGAAAAAGCTTTGCCCGACTGGGACACTGTAAAGGTACATGCGCCGAGCCTTCCCAATATTGATAATTACCTCGGTATTGCGGGTAAATTTTTCTTTGGGCAGGGTATGCAACATATGCAGCAACACGATGCAGAAGCAGCAATTGTCTCGTTTAAAAATGCAGCAAGTGCAGCACCTGCGGTTCCTGATATTTGGTACAACCTTGCACTCGCCTGCAACGAAGCCCATCATGCCCCTGAAGCCATTCAAGCCCTAAATAAAACGTTGCAGCTATCACCCGGCAATACTGCCGCTCGAGACTTGCTCGCTGCGCTCGGAGGTACGGGAAAGTAGAAAAATGATGGATAGATATGAAATGACATTTTGTTTAGCTGTCTGTGTTGATTCGATACAAGCTACTTCCATAACTCTTTGGTCTTCAACACCGCAAAGTTGCCTGTGGCAAAATCTTTGTCGCCTTGTGAAATCTTATCGACAAAATCCTGATTGTAGG
>CAILMA010000051.1 GCA_903835145.1 uncultured Bacteroidota bacterium | reverse complement strand
TCGAGAGCAGCAATCATGTCGGCGGATTGGCAATACTGAAGGACTTTTACCCAGCCGCCAAAATGAGCGTTTTTGTCGGTTGCGTCAATATTTGGTTGAATTGGCCTCACGTCGATATCGGCGTCAGAAAAATATCTTGCGAGTACGTGGCGCAACACAATCTGGTCGGTTGGGCCCTCTGTTATGAGTCCGTAAGTTGGCATTTATTAGAAGTTTTCGGGGAGCCCACCAATAAACCCCTTTGTCCACATGTCGGAAAGTTTCATTGGTGTTGAAAGTTTTGGTTTCTCAGTGATACGAGTCACGATTGTATGGCCGTTCAAATTTCTTCTTACGACGAATAGCCTTTGTTCCGGGTCATTCAGATTTAGACCATCAAGCGTTGCGGGGTTATGAGTTGTTAACAATACTTGTTTTTCGTTTTTTGTTGCCAAATCAGCTAAAAGATTTAGCAGCCGCGCGCATAATTTGGGGTTGAAAGATGCTTCAATGTTATCTACAGCGAAGAAAGACGGGGTCTTTGAGCTGGAGAATAACGCAGTATAAAATAATAAAAACAAAAAGCCTTCATTGGCACTTCGCTGATCAAGTTCTTGTAAAGTTGCGTTTATATACTTGTCTCTGATGTTAATTTTAAATTCATTAGAAAGGAGGTCTGCGGGGATTGAAAAATCCTCGAACCAGTCGATAAGACTAAGACTTTCTTTAATCTGCTGGAGCCCATCATTTTGATGTGCCATCGATTTGATTAAACTGAAAAGACCTTCGCCCCGGCTACCCAAGGGGGTAATTTGGCCTTCTTCCTCAAATTTTCGTAGTTGGGAAACTTCAGGCGAGTAAATCATGAACCTGTTTATGTATCCGTCGTATCTGTGCTTGTAATATTTTTCGAATGCCGCAGATTCATCAACTATTTTATCGACTTTTTCCTGAGGCGTATTTGAATTGATACGGATGCTGGTGGCATTAAAGTAGGGGATAAAGTCAAACGAGTCATAGGAGATGAAGGGGTCATTGACAGCAAGGAATTTGGCAAATTCTGAAGATTTCTCAAAAGCAGTTGTTTCCATCCAGTTGTTCTCGTTTCCGTTAATATATTTATAAACGGAACTGTAAGGATTGCCATCAATTGTATAGTCGAATAAAATCGGTTTTAAGCCGGGCTCGAATCCACTTCCATAAAGCGGTGGTTTCGTTACCCGGGCGCCCTTAGCCAGCAATGTACTGCCATCTACAGTTACTTTTTGAATGGATAAGAAAGCTATTGCTTCCAGAATATTACTTTTGCCACTTCCATTTTCGCCAATAAATAAATTAATCCTACCGAGATCCAGAGTAAGGTCAACTATTGATTTGAAATTTCTGATTTTTATTTTACTAATCATTGGCACCACTGTTGCAACAAAAGTAACTTAATTTGGCTTGTTTTTCGTTTAAAGGGAAGGGTGGTAGTAGTCAAATATTATCAAATTGTTACGGGACTATTAAGTATCGCGGGGAGCAGTAGCTTTGCAGTACTAAATATGGATCAAAGAAATAACCCCCCAACGATCCCTGGTACAGAAAGCGGCTACGGCCCACCTGAATACCAAAATGACCCGCTCTGGCAAAGGATCTGCCAACACGAACTGGATGATAGCAAGGCCGCCCGGCCGCTTTCCAGGAAACTAACAGAAGAGCAAAAATGGCCACCGGAGTTTACGGAACAAGCCATAAGCGAGTACAAGAGATTTGTTTATCTCTGTTGCATTTCACCCCGAGGTGCATCTCCTTCCCAAATTGTAGATGAAGTATGGCACCTGCACCTTACGTACACAGTTGACTACTGGGACAAGTTTTGTAAGGAAACACTACAACGGGAGCTACACCACCACCCATCGAGGGGCGGGCCCGAAGAAAGACAAAAGCATGATGACTGGTACCGGGACACACTGGAACTTTATTACACGGTCTTCAACGAGCTACCACCGCCTAACATATGGCCACCACCTGAAAATGAGCAATCCTCAGCTCTTCCACCAATGCCGCATGCCGGCTTCACAAAAACGAGTATCCTCCGTCTTTTTCTTCTCATTGTACCACTGCTTATAAGTGCGACTTTCTATAGTCAACCTAATCCCTTCCACCTGAAGGGACCGCAGTTTCTGGTTTTCTTCTCAGCTCTGATCATTGTAACCTGGATATTACTGGCGGAAATACTGGGTGACAGAACCCAGGTTTTTATACAATACCTCGCAGCGCTCAAACGGAACATAACACAGGCAGAAATACCCTTCCTTACAGGTATGAGCCAAGGCTCAGAACAACTGATGTTACAAGAAATACTGGACCAACAAATACTGCAGCCTGCCTTGATAGGGGAGTACTTTACGATAGACAAAGTAGCCGCTGCAAACTACCCAACGCTATTGGCACAAAAGCTTGCATTGCACCGGGAGGAAACGATAACCAGGGAAGAGATAAAGCTGCTCACCTACGCATCGGTAGATGAGATAAAGGCAAAGTATAAGCCACTAAGCGAGCAGTATAAAAGTACATGGGAGCCACGGGTACTGAAGCTGCTCTTCTATACGATTGCTGTGGTGCGGTTTATACAGGGTATGAATAATGATAAACCGGTTGGTTACCTGATACTGCTAACGATACTGTTTAGCCTCGGGATGCGGTTTATAACTGGCAGTAACTCGTTCCTCAATGTCTGCAGGTATGTCTTCAGGAAAGGGACAGAAGAAAATCACAGCCAAACAATAATTGCGGATGTGGGTTTGCTGGCCCTCGCGGGATTCTGGATGGGAGATGTAAACCTAAGGCAAGGCAGCGGCAGCGGAGATTCGGGCTCAGGAAGCAGTTGTGGCGGAGGGGGTGGCTGCGGCGGAGGCGGCGGATGTGGTGGTGGCTGCGGCGGTTGTGGTGGATAGGAACAACGCCAGAAGTAGAGCGTAACCTTCATTTCAATTCAAAAAAATACCCGGGCGCGGCCCGGGTAAGTCATTTTATACTCGTTTAGTCTTTGTAGGTACGTGGTACTTTGGGGTCGGTAATGATGATGTAGTCGCCATCAGCCTTGTATTTTGACCAGTCTATTTTGGGAAAGTCATCGTCGCTTGATGTGGATATGATGAGTCTTTTTGTTTTGGGGCTGTATTTTTTAAGCTGGGTTGCCACTGCAAAGCCTTCATCGCTGTGGAATTTTCCGTTGACCTGCATGATTTTTTTGCTTTTGTTGTCGCGGTTTTGCTTGCGGTAACTGGCAATGGAGTAAGCCATTGTTGCATCCCAAAGCGATTGTGCTACTACAAGATCGAAGCCTCCCATCATGCCCATCATACTCGGTGCGGCCTTGCCTTTAGCGGTATCAGTAGTGGTTCCGGCACCGTGCTTTGGCAGGCCCATGAGCTTGGCGTAATAGTCGCCTGTAGCGGTGTCGTAGGGCAGCGGTGCAAAATTATTTTTAGATTCATCAGGCAGGGCCATGAGGGCTTCTTCGCCCTTGCGGCCAGCGAGGTTGGTGTAGCGGCTTGCGGCATTGGCGCAAATTACGTCGAGACCTTTTTCTTTTGCAAACTCTACCATCGGGCGGTAGTCTTTGTAGTTGCTCCACACACGGGCGTCTTTCAGGAAGTGTTTTTCACGGATGAAACCTTTGAGGTATTCATTCATTACCGGTTGCACATCGCGCTCAAACATCTCCATGGAGAGGGCAATATTGCTGTCGTACTTGGCATACAAGAGCTCAAACATCTTTTTTTCGAGGAAGTGGGTAACGCTGTCGTTGTGTTCCTCACCGAAAAACAGGACATCGTAATTGATCATGTCTTCGGCTATGGTATTGAGCGGAACCTCTTTATCCAGCTTCACGCAATAGATGCGGTAGTTGGTTTCTGTTAGTTTGTCTTGCGCAGTGGCAAGAAGGGGGAATATGAAGAGTGCCAGTAAAAGCTTTTTCATGTTGCAAATTTGTGTGAAATTATAGAATTGTCAGGGTATTGTAAATATAGGCGAAATAAAAAAAGGGTTGTGCCCTATTTACTTATCCCACTACATCTACGATATTATTTATTTTTGCCCTGCAGCATAGGTACAAAGGAGAAGTCTCCTGTCTCAACCTCGGTCACTTTACCAGTGGCATCCTTGGTAAGGCGCAACATTTTTTGTGCGGCCCCTTCGCCTACAGGAATTACAAAAATGCCGCCTGGTTTCAGCTGTTCTATGAGCTTCGGTGGTATAAAAGGTGCGCCGGCCGTAACGATGATTTTATCGAATGGGGCGTATGATGGTAAGCCTTCGTAGCCATCGCCATAAAAACGCTTGATATTGGGGTACTTGCGTAGGTAAAAGAACTTACCGACGTGGTCATAGAGTTCTTTTTGGCGCTCAATAGTAAAAAGGGAAACTCCCAGCTCAGCTAATACACATGCCTGATAGGCGCTGCCTGTACCTATCTCCATCACTTTGTCAAATTTTTTGAGCTCGAGCAGCTGGGTTTGAAAGGCAACAGTATAGGGATGTGAAATGGTTTGGTCTGCTGAAATAGGGAATGCCCTGTCTTCGTAGGCCTGCCTTTCGAAAGCCGGATCAAGGAAATAGTGTCTTGGTATAGCCTCTATTGCGGCGAGCACGCGCTCATCTTTAATCTTTTTGTCCCTGAGTATCTGAATCAGTTGTTTTCGTAGTCCTTTGTGCAGGTATGTATCTTCCCTGGGTATGCTTTGCAACATGGAGTAAAGGTAATTAAAAAGCAGCAGTCGGTTTTATAATCGTTAAATAGGGATGCGTTGCAGGCGGGCGCTGAGTAGAGTCCTTTTGAATGGCTATTCGTTGCTCCCCGGCGCCTGGTGCATGAGGGCTTCATATTTTTTTACAGAGTCCATTTTGCCCATTGCCTTGAAGGTAAGCATCAGGTTTTCGTAAGAGCCCACGAAGTTTGGGTCAAGGGCCACGGCCTTGTACAATACATAGAGGGACGAGTCGAGCTTGCCCATGCGCAGGTAGCACAATCCCATATTGGAGTAGGCGTTGATGTAGTTTGGGTTAACCACGAGTGCCTGGCGACACATATCCATAGCCTTGGCATAGTTGTTTTTTACAAAGTAGACACCCGCAAGGTTGTTGATGGCCAACGCATACTTGGGGTTAAGTTCCAGCGCTTTTTTGCCATGTACTTCGGCGGAGTCGAGCTCGGGAGAGCCCGGTTTTGCGATGCGGAAGTAGGCATCGCCGAGCGAAGCATGGGCATCGGTGTAGCCGGGGTATGTATTAATGGACTGGCGGAGGTATTTTATACCTTCTTCAATCTTCTGCTGTTTGGCTTCCGGTGTCTGTTCGTTTTTTGAAACGGTGGCTACCAACTCGGTACCAGTGTAATAGGTGAGGCGGCTGTCGTTGGGAGCCTTCGGCACATCGGCTCTAAATAGGGTAATGTTATCGAGCCAATCGGCATTGCGGTCAACCACGAGTGCGCCATATACAACAGCAACAGGCACCACGATTCCCAATATTTTGGGGTTGCGAATGGCGGCCATGCCAGTTTCCGCGACTGAACCCAGGAACTGATCAAGCGCCAATGCAACGGCGAGGCAAAAGCCAACAGATGCAAAAAACACGAAGCGCTCAGCCATAGGCGCACCTATGAGGAATACGATATTGGAGAACAGAGAAATAGTTACAAGGAAAAAGATGATGCTGAAAGCATAGGGGTCGCGGCCGTTTTTAATGATACGAAATACCGCAAAAGCTGCCATGCCTAAATAGGCAACAAAGGACAGGATAACCCCAGGATTGCTGAAGGTGACAAAGGGGATACTATTATAAGAGTAATCGCATATCAACGGATAGGGCACAAAAAGCAGTTTCAGGTAATCTCCGAGGATAAGCACTTCTGTTGCGAAGCGGGACATTGCAGATGGTGCCTGTGTGAGGAAGTTATCCATAAAACTAACGGCAGAATCGCTGTTGGCATGGTAAGCACTGAGCACGGAATACCTTACACCGAGGAAAATGAGTGCCATAACAACCGTGCTCAGCGAAATGAGTGCGCTGCGGCCCTTGTTTTCGTTCTTATAAAGGAAGAAAATGAGGGGTATAATGAATACCATTGTAATGACCGTTTCTTTGGAGAAGAACGATAACAGGAAGCAGAGTGCACCTATGACCAGTTGCTGTATTTTCCCCTCCTTAGCGTACTTTATAAATACATTCAGACTCAGGAAGCAAAAGAAAAAGCAAAGCAACTCATCGCGGCTTTTTATGTTTGCCACGACCTCGGTATGGACAGGGTGTAGTGCAAAGAGCAGTGCAGCGATGAAAGCTACGGACGTTCTTTTTTCGTCGAAAAAGGAGTCGAGGAAGCGGAACAGGAGGATAACGCAGCCGGCGAATACCAGAATGTTGATGAGGTGACTGCCTGCAGGGTCTTTATTGAAGATGGTCCATTCCGCAGCGAACATAGCGAGTGACAGCGGCCTATAGAGGTCGTTGGTAGTGATGAACCAGCCGCGCCTGTAGGGCGTAGCAAAGATTTCAGGGATAGCCTTTATGCCCTTGGTGATGATGGTATTGTCTTTGATAACGGTAAAGTCATCGAGCGCATAGCCATTTTTAAGTGTATTTGCATAAACAAGGAAGGCAATGATGCCGAGCAGAATGGCAAGCTTAGCATGCAGTGACATGCCTTTTTTTGCTTCAGCCGGGGCAGTTTTTGCTGTCCTTGGTTCAGTAGTAGGTTTCGGGGTATTCGGTAATTTTTGTGCTTTTGCCATTGGTATTGAAAACTTATTGCAAAATATTGAAATTATTTTGTTTGAGCGGGTACGTTTTTAAGTTTGTACACACAAAGTATGGTGCTGTTGAGCACTGACACAGAGTATTCAATGTTTTTAGATGGGTAATCCTCAGGGTGACCTCGGAAATTGGTGAGGAAGTAATCGGCCTCATTTACCTTGGAGATGTCGAGAATCTGAATCCTTTTTCTGTCGGCGGGCTTGAGGAAGGTAACGTTGTTGTTTACCGGGTCATTGAAATTGCAGCATATTTTAATGGTCTTGGCGGTATCAGCTTTAAGAATGTGATCGAGCTCCTGCTTGAAGCCGCAGCCCCAGTATTCCATATCGTAATTTTTTCTGAGGTATTGGTCGTCGTGTGAAATGAGTTCATTGAAATATACCTGCTGGAAGGGGTGATATTTTACAAAGAAATATCCAATCATGCCAATCTGAATAGCACATGCTGTGATAACGGCAATCTTGAACTTGGTGTTGTAGAGCTTATTGAGCATGTAAATGGCTGCCAGCACGAATGGCGGGTACACGAAATAAAGGTGCCTCCAGTCGTCGTAAATAACGGAGTGGAGTGCAATGACTGAAAAAATGGGCGCAATAAAACACAAGGCGAAGAACAAGAAATTGCGCTCGTTAGAGTTTTTAAGATGCACCTTGGTATGAATGAAGAAATCGCGGATGATGAAAACAACACCTGCCAGCCCTGCCACCAGCCAGAGCACAGGGTTAGTAATGGCAAACCAGGTTGGCACATAGGACGAAGGCAACTCAGTACCTTTTACATAATCGCCCTGAAAGAATACGCTGCCGGTCCAGAGCGTATAGTGGGCAAGGGCGTTGAAGCTCTCGAGGAAGTTGCCTATCGGGTTTGGCCACAGGTAGGGCCAGGATATATATAGTGCGCCACAGAACGCCAGTGTGAACCACAGCAAGTTGAGCAATTGTTTTTTAGCTTTAGCTTTGTCGCTGCGCAGTGCCATCCAATCGAGCAAGAAAAACAGCACGATGAACATAGCGAACATAACACCCATGATACGGATACTCGTGGCATAGCCCGTGGCAAGGCCAAGGATGGCGTAGAGCCAGGGTTTATTTTTATCGAATGCAAGCTGACAGATAGCGAATATGATGATAACCATGCAAAGGAAGGGAAGATCCTTACTGTTGAAGAAGGAGTGTGCATAGATACGGGGAGAGAAAACCAGCATGATGAAGCCGAGGCAGGCGATAACCTGATTGCGGAACAAACGATAAACCAGCACGTAGCCAAACAAGGCACTGATAAGGAAAAACATGTGTGTAACAAGGTGCCTCATGAGGTAGATATCCCTGAGGTCGCGCAGCTTCATCAGTTTCTCGCAGAAGATTAGGAACAGCTCGTAGCCGGCACCGTGGTTATCGGTGGCGTGCTCGAAGAGGGCTTTATTGCCATGCAGGGCATAGTTCCAGCTGAGGAATGCGGGTACCCTTTGCAGGGGCTCGTCCCAGCAAACGCCATAGTCCTGATAAACGGTAAGCCCAAGAGCAACGGCAAGACAAAACAGTAACAGACCGGGTAAGTAAGGCAGTAATTTTCCTTTCATAAATTTTCAACTGTAATAGACAAACAAGGTACACCTAATACCGGTGGCATTAAGAAGTATAAAGGTAAAAAAAACGGTGAATTAATATATTTTGGTTGGGTTTAATGCTTTATTTGTCATGTGTTTTTTTCCACCGAAGCAGAACAGTAACAAATATTAATTTTCGGTTGATAATTGTAACGATGGGATATGAAATTTGTTCTTTTATTTGGTTGTTCATAAATCATTAGATAAATTACGACGAATATCTTACGTAAATTCTCCCATATGAAAAGCAAATTTTGCATCAGTTTAAGTCGGTACCTTTTGTTGGTCGCGCTTATGGCAGCAGGTTCGCTGCGCGCACAGACTTTGTCAACTATAGCTGGGGACGGATCTACTGGCTATGGAGGTGACGGGGTTGCGGCCACCACAACGGGATTATCGGCGCCATGGGGAATAGGTATTGATGCGGCTGGCAACTTGTATATAGGGGATTATGGCAATAACAGGGTGAGGAAAATAAGTACTGCGGGTATAATTACGACTTTTGCAGGCACTGGAAGTGTGGGTTTTAGCGGTGATGGTGGCCCGGCAACCGATGCCAGGTTTAACGGGCCGGAGGGCATAGTAGTTGATGATTCGGGGAATGTATACATAGTAGATAACGGCAATGACCGTATAAGGAAGGTAAACACCTCAGGTATAATATCAACAGTAGCGGGTAATGGTGGGCACACCTTTTCGGGCGATGGCGGGCCTGCCACAGCCGCATCATTATTTGCCCCTGACGGTATGGGCGTAGACCGTAACGGCAATATTTACATTTGCGATGCGGGCAATCACCGGGTAAGAATGGTGAACACCGCAGGCATTATTACTACCATTGCGGGCAATGGCACAGCCGCGTCTACTGGTGATGGCGGCCCCGCGACAGATGCCTCTGTTTGGCAGCCCTGCGATATTGCTGTAGATAGAGCGGGTATCATTTATTTCTCCCAGTTTTTGGGTCATAAAGTGAGTAAAATAGATGCTGCCGGCATCATAACCACCGTAGCGGGTACTGGTACTGGAAGCTATGGAGGCGATGACGGTCCGGCGACGGATGCTATGCTTAACAAGCCTTCAGGGCTTCATATGGACTCCGTAGGCAACCTTTACATATCAGACTGGAACAATATGCGCATAAGGAAGGTGTATCCTTCCGGTATTATTATTACGCTCACTGGCGATGGCGCCCGTGCTTTCGCAGGCGACGGTGGCCCGGCATCAGCCGGAGAGGTGGACCTACCTAATAAAGTGATAACGGACAAGTGCGGCAATGTACTGATTGCGGACCGCAGCAATGGACGGATTCGCAAG
>CAILMA010000050.1 GCA_903835145.1 uncultured Bacteroidota bacterium | reverse complement strand
TACAGATACCAGACTTGCCGGCTCTTGCAGTACGACCGCTACGGTGGGTATAAACTTCAGGATCATCGGGCAATTCGTAGTTAATAACATGGGTGATGTCATTTACGTCAATACCTCTTGCTGCTACGTCGGTAGCAACAATAGCCTGTAATTGTTTGCTTTTGAAGCGCTCCATTACCTTGCTGCGCATTTTTTGGTCCATATCGCCATGTAGAGGACTAACATGATACCCCATTTTCATCAGTTTTTCTGATACTTCCTGAGCATCCTGCTTAGTGCGGGTGAAGATGATACCATAGATACCAGGTGCGAAGTCCAGAAGACGGCGCAGGGTCTCAAAACGATTGTGGTGGTTGGCTACGAAGTACTGGTGGTCGATATTTTCGTTGGTTACATTGGCTGCAGCCACGGAAAACTCTTCCCACTGTTTCATAAAGCGCTTGGCTATGCCACGCACTTCATTGCTCATAGTAGCCGAAAACAACCACGTATATTTACGCTCAGGTGTGTTCTTGAGGATAAGCTCAATGTCCTCACGGAAGCCCATGTTCAGCATTTCATCGGCCTCATCGAGTATAACATACTCAAGCTGATCAAGCGAAATAGCCTTGCGCTCAAGGAGGTCAATAAGACGACCGGGTGTAGCCACTACAACCTGAGGATTAGCGCGTACATCGCGAATCTGTCCGTTAATAGGTACACCACCGTATACGGCTGCTATGCGCAGGCCACGCATGTGATCGCCATATTTCTGGAGCTCTGTTTGTATTTGCATACATAGCTCACGAGTCGGGCTCAAAACCAGGGTTTGAACATGTTTTACTGATAAATCAGTATGGTGTAGCAGGGGCAGGCCATATGCTGCTGTCTTCCCTGTGCCCGTTTGTGCAAGCCCTATAATATCCTTAGGGGTTGATAAAAGAGTAGGAATTACTTTCTGCTGAATAGGTGTAGGTGTATCAAATCCCAGGTCAGATACTGCCTGTAACAATTCTTCCCGCATGGAGAAGGTAGAAAAAGAAGTCATTAATAAAGAACTTTATAAAATATGAAGATACAAAGGTATGGGTATTTGGCGACAATCTATGTTACTAAACCGTTGTTTGGAAATTTTAACTTATACAGCTTTGGTCAACTTTGTATTTATAAATATTAGTTATGAGTTGAATTTAATGGAAAATACCTGTTTAGCGCTATAGTTCAGATTCCAAATGAATATTATCTTTGGTAAATATGCGACCAGTCATGAAAAAATTATCCAATCCTCAAATTCTAAAATACTTTCTTTTATTCACCAGTATATTGTGTTTTTCTTTTGTATCCCGGGCTAACGATGGGCCGGTGGCATTGCGGAAAGTGCTTTTAAACAAAAAAGTAACGCTGCAGGCCATTTCAAATGGTGGCTACTGTGGCACCTGCCTGCACCTGAAGCTTGTAAATAATACGCAGCAGGACCTGGAAGTTTTGGTTGATCCGGGTATGATTTTTACACCGGAAGATTCGAGTTTTCAGCCACTCATCGCCTGGGGCGATGAAACGATTGCCCTTGCAGCCAATGCTACAGGTGAGCTTGACCTTAAAACCTTTTGCGGCAAGTATGACGCCCACTGCCCGGCCAAAAATATAAAATATACCTACAGGAAGCAGGCCGATACTGGCTTGCTGAAGACTTTGGCATTTACGAAGAACAAAGATTACAGACCATATCTCGTACAGACTGCGGTATGGGTTTTTACCAACAACCGCAACATCTCAACCGTTTACGATTGTACCAACGATGCGGGCTCGGAGCAATTGGTGCGATTCATAGCGAGAATAAAAAAGTTGCCATTACCGAAATACTACGCTCAGTACCAGCATTTTGAGGTTGCCGGAAAGTCCGTAATACAAAAGGATAGCATGAAGGTAATTGTGCCCCTCAGCTGGAGCAGTGATGCCGAAGACTATATGCAGGTGACGGTGTATGACCAAAACGGAAAAGTGTATAAAAAAATTGAAGCCGACAGGATAATAGATAAGTACGGCAATACAGTGCTGGTGCAGTTCCTACCGAATAAAGACCCCAAGGGGAGGTACACGCTGGAAGCCCGGGATAAGCACAACAAAATCTGGGACCACAAGGAAGTGGAAATAGATTACGAATAAATGGGGAAGTCCGAAGAGTAACGTCTTCTACCTGGTAGTTGCAGTCCCCCCAATCCTATAGAGGGTATATTCGTTGTTTATGTGCTGAGAATCTTGCGCGGGATAGGTTTTAAGGTATGCGAGCAATCCCGTGTTGTCAAGGCTGTAGTCGATAAGCATGTAGTGTATGTGCATGCTGTCGAATTGGCGCTTACTATCTTGCGGGGGGAGTTGCCAGGCAATGATCATTGACTTTTTACCACTATATAATGTTAGCGCTCTGGGCTTTGAAAACAGTATGATATCAGAGTCATCAGTGTGCTTTTTAATATAGTTGAAAGCCTCGGTATCGGTGCTTTTGTAGGGCGAATCGTTGCAGTGGTCGTGCTTCCTTGCCGCGCATTCAAAGTCGTCATAACCCATTGCAAGGTAAAATACTGTTATTGCAATGGCCCATTTTTTGTTGCTTATGTTCAGCACACGAAGGAAGAACAGGCGAGCACCCGTGTAGAAATAAAGCAAAAACATAGGTACGGCAGGAAGGAAGTAACGCAGCCCCTGGTAGATGGATAATCCAATCACCATTCCGCACATTGCGAGGAAGAACATGGTATCTGGTGTAAGTCCTTTTTTAATAAATGCCACGAAGCCGGCAAGCCCAAATACCAAGACACAACATTGCATAATGGTCACAGGCGTTTTCCAGAAAATATCGTTGGTATTGTAATGAACAATGTTGATAAGCAGCTCAAGCAAGTAATTGACATTGATACCTATTGCAGCCCAAAGGTGGCTGCCACTACGGGTGAAAAAGGTGGAGTAAAAACCGAGCGTGCTTAGGGGACTATAAAAGATGGTTTTCGTTAAGGTAAAATAAAGCAGTAGCGCACCAGCTGCTATGGGCAACGATGGGAGGGCTGAACTTTTTAAATAAAATTTGCTCTTGCCCCTTATT
>CAILMA010000049.1 GCA_903835145.1 uncultured Bacteroidota bacterium | reverse complement strand
GAATAATATATTTTTCTGATTCGGTAGTTGTAGAAATTGTCAACGATGAAGATGCTGCCAGCCTTGTTTACAGCCAGACCATTGGCATAAATCTTGGCGTCAGTAGCCGGTCCACCATCGCCGCTGTAGCCTTCGGTACCAATGCCCGCAACAATTTTAATAATACCTGTCGCGCGGTCCACCTTCTTGACAGTATAGAAGCATTCAGCTGAAAAAATAAGGTTTCCTGAAGAGTCGCAGCTCACTGTCGCGCAGCCGACACTCGCTGCCGTTGCCGGCCCTCCATCCCCTGTGCTGCCATAAACTCCTGTACCCACATAAGTATTAATTATACCGTTGCTGTCAATGCGCCTTATGCGGTAGGCATGATCGTCAAAGAAGAAAATATCCCGGTATTTATTCACAGTCAGACTGCCCGAAGGAAAAAATCGGGCATCAGTTGCTGGCCCACCATCGCCGCTGTAGGCGGAGCTCGATGGGTCACCGGCTATGGTGGTGATGATGCCATGGGTATCCACTTTGCGAATGCAGGAGGAATCGTTATAGTATAGGTTACCCTTATTGTCGCACGCCACTCCTTCTCCTTCCGCTATGGTTATTTTCGCCGCTGTTGCCGGGCCACCGTCGCCGCTCCAGCCTCGTATGCCGTTGCCGGCAACCACACTTAACATGCCACTTGGGCTTATTTTTCTTATTTTTTCTGCAATATTATCAGTAAAATAAATGTTTCCCGCGGCATCAGAAGTTATTCCTAAAGATTCTGTAAAAGCAGAACTGGTGGCGGGTCCCGAGTCTGCCCAGTTGCCATAGGAGCCGTTACCGGCAAAAGTTGAAATAATACCTGTTGGACTAATTTTTCTAATCCGGTTGTTGCTAATGTCAATGAAAAAAAGATTGCCTGTTGGGTCGCAGGTCATTGTACTTCTCATAGCACCAATCTCAGCGGCTGTGGCTGGCCCTCCATCGCCGGAGTAGCCGGCTGTGCCTGTGACGCAAATGGTGGTGATTGTCTGGCTGTTGCAGTACACGCTGAAGGCCAGAAGCAGTAGGAATAAAGATAGTTTTTTCATAAAATAAATTTTAGACCGCATGGTGCCAAGCCCGGCTGCCTACTCAATAGGCTCAAATCAGAAACCTCCCAGGTATTGTTCCGTTGCACTATTTTTTCAACAGGTGAATTTCCTGATATTCGAATTAGAAAGGTATAAAACAAAAATAGTATTTTTTTTAAAAAAACAGTATTCTTCGACGAAGTTTTTTTAATTATTGTATAATAATATGATGGTTAATTAATTAGGCATTTTTGGGGGTGGTGAGTGGGGTTGTTCGTGGTCTCCTACAATCGGCAGAAGGGTTGTTCAATACCGTCGGTGTTGGGGGCCTCTGGTTTCAAGGCGGCTATTCAAATTTAACCAGCTCAGCTGCGCAGATTTTCAACGTTTTGTTGCGCCCCTACAGGGCTTTGGGGGTAATTTTTGCCTGTGTTCATAGGGCGTTGCCCTATGCTGGGGGATGGCGCCCCTACAGGGCTTGATCTCATTCGATAAGCTGTAATCATCTGCCAAGCCCTGTATGGGCGCAATGCAGTATGCCGGTGTTGAATATCATTGGCTTAGCGAGAAATGATGCCACTCTTTTTGGGCGTGGAATGCGTAGTTAGGTGCTTACCATAACTATATCATTCTTGCAGAAGGCTGCTTTTTAGGGTACGGACAGCGAGCCAAAATCAGATGTTTATCCTATTTTTTGCGTTTGCTGTTGCCCGTTACTTTGTATCGTAAATCATAGTTGGTTTTCGCTCTCATTTCAAAATCTAAACTTGAATATTATGAACAAAGGATTTTTACGCAGGAAGCTATCGGCATCGGTCTTATTGATGCTTGGTGTATGTGCTGGTAATGTAGCCCGGGGGCAATACACGATAAGTACCTTTGCAGGCAGCGGCGCAGCCGGGCTTGGTGATGGGGGTTCGGCACTGGCGGCTGAGATTTCGCAGCCAACCGACATAGCATTCGATGCAAGTGGCAATCTCTATATTGCAGACTACTTCAACAACCGCATCAGGAAAGTGTCGACCTCCGGCATTATAAGTACCATAGCCGGTACAGGAACTGAAGGCTTTAGCGGCGATGGTGGAGCCGCCACGGCCGCCGAGCTTAACTTGCCGATGGGCGTAGCGGTAGACGGGAGTGGCAATATCTACATATCAGACAGCTACAACAACCGTATAAGAAAGGTAAATACTTCTGGAATCATAAGCACGATAGCAGGTGATGGCACTGAAAGCTACAGTGGCGATGGCGGCCCTGCAACGGCTTCAGAAATGGATATACCCTATGGAATATTGGCAGATGCGAGTGGTAATGTTTATTTCAGTGACCGTTATAACTGGCGTGTGCGTAAAATCTCAACTTCAGGCACCATTACCACTATAGCCGGTGGCGGTTCATCGGGTTTGGGCGACGGCGGAGCGGCAACAGATGCTGAAATCGCTTATCCTTCCGGATTGGCAAGAGATGCCTCAGGCAATCTTTATATTGGTGAATACGGTCGGGCACGTGTGCGTAAAGTAGATACTTACGGCAACATAACGACAGTTGCCGGCAATGGTTCCACCGATTTCGCGGGTGATGGCGGGCCTGCTACTGCTGCTTCCATATCTGAGCCAACGGGGATAGCTGTTGATGCCAGCGGGAATATCTATTTCGGCGACTTCGATAACCAGCGGATGCGTAAAGTATCGGCGACAGGCATCATCTCTTCCATTGCTGGTGTTGGTTATGCGGGCTTTACCACAGATTCGGGTGCTGCTCTTACAGCTCCAATACACGGCCCGGGTGGCGTTCAGGTGGATAGCCATGGCAACGTATATTTTTGCGACGAGTATAACGGCAGGGTAAGAAAACTCACTCCGGGTGCAACCACAACTTTTTCGCTTGCGTTTTCCGGCGGTAGCGCCATACACCTAAACATGTGTGCCAACTTCCTGCGGTCAAACATTGATCAGAACCTTGGTGTTTTGAATTCTGGTGCGGGCACCACACTTACCTGGTCGCTGGTTTCAGCTCCTCGTCATGGTACCGCCAGTCTGTCGTATTCTACCGTGAGCAGGGGCGGTGTTATGAAGACCTCCGGCTGCTGGTACACACCTACCGACGGCCCCGGCAATGACACTTTTAAAGTGCGGGTAACGGACGGTACCGATTCAGCCATTACAACAGTATATATCGCCATCAGGCGCTACCCTGTAGCCCCAACTGTGAGCAGTGCGGCGACAGCCATCTGTGTGGGTGGCTCTACCACACTTACCGGTACCCCATCGGGCGGTAGCTGGTACAGGGGTACTACAAATGTAAGCTATACTACCGCAGGTGTAGTTACCGGTATATCAAACGGACTGGCTAAAATGAATTACAAGATTGATTCCGGCGGATGTTCCAACTCAACTGACTTCTACCTGCCGGTAGATGCGGTAGGAGTGGTAAACAATATTGTTGGTGGCACCACAGTGTGTGTGGGTTCTATGCTCACGGTTTCCGACTATTCTACAGGTGGTACCTGGAGCAGCAGCAACACTTCTCTTGCTACTGTTTCGGGCGGTGTTATTTCAGGTGTATCTGCGGGTACTGTCACTATTTCCTACGCCTATACCAATGGTTGCGGTGTGGTGAATGTTTCAAGAAGGGTTACCGTTAGCGACATCCCTAATGCAGGCACACTTACAGGTCCGTCTTCAGTAGCACCCGGTGGGCATATTACACTCGCTCCGTCGGTGGCTGGCGGCGTTTTCAGTAGCTCTGCCCTTTCTGTGGCTACCGTATCCGGTACCGGTGTTGTAACTGGTGTTTTCTCCGGATTCACATTTATTTCCTATGTGGTTACCAACAGTTGCGGTACCAACTTTGTGACTAAATCGATAAACGTAACCGAAGGTCGTGAAGATGGCAATGACAACCCTGTGACAGCCGCAGAAACAGCCGCGAGCATGAAAGTGTTCCCGAACCCGACGACAGGAATGGTAACGATAGCCTTTACCGGCAGAACGACCGATGCCACTATAGTACTTACCGATATGAGCGGCAAAATGATCACTTCCCTTGCCACGGATCGGGACAGTGCAGACGTAAACATGACTGGCCTTGCTGCAGGCGTGTACCTGCTCAGGGTGAGCTACAATGGCAATACCTACAACGAGAAGATTGTAGTGGAATAAGAAATAGATTATTAAATGTACCCCCTGCGGGCGCTGTAACAGCGCCCGCATTTTTATTTGAAAATTATTTTTCGTGACTTGCCGGATACGCTTGTACAAGTTAACTATTGGCTTTTAACCGCAATGCCAATTTCAATTTTGTGAGATTGCCCCAGAGTCTACTCCTCGCTCAGCAGGTCACGTTCCAGTATTTCCATACTTACTATGTCTACCGCTTCTATCATTTTGGGTGCAATATTGAGCAGCAGATCGGCTTCATGTTCTTTAATAACGGCCATTACGGGAGCCGTTATACCTGTAAACACAAGCGATTCGTCGCTGCTGTAGCAGTCTTCGTTCAGGTCGGCAAGCATATCTATAGCCTCAGCATTAAGCGTTTGGGCAAATTGAAGGTCAACTATAAAGTTCTTACTGCCTTTTTGCCGCAATAATGCGCACTCCTTAGCCAATAAATCTGCCAATTTAGCATCTATTGCCTCTGCGGCCGGCGTTATCACCGTAAACGTATCTTTGGTATCAATTTTGAATTCCATAGAAAAGTGTAATTTTATTCTTTAAAAATAATACTTCCGCTCCTTTCTTACGTACCTTTTACTGAAGAAAGTTTTTGACAGGTCTTTTTGTTGATAAGAATTATACGACTATTTACAAT
>CAILMA010000048.1 GCA_903835145.1 uncultured Bacteroidota bacterium | reverse complement strand
GGACGTATATGCTGTTTTCTTTGACAGACAGGCGTTTGACCGTTATAAGCTGAGCACCGACGACTACAGTCTGCTCAAAGAAATTGAGGAGAAGAACAAGAAAAAAGTGACACCCGCCGATAGTATTAAGGCCATAAAAACAGCTGCTGCCCTTCGGGATTCGATGCTTAAAAACTGGAGGGATGACTATTCTAACCTTGACGAGCAGCGCGTGCGATTGACCATAAACAGTGCAAGCATAAGCGATTATGCTATGTCGGCAGACGGAAGTAAGTTGTTTTACCTTGCCGCTTTTGAAAAGGGATTTGACCTGTGGGTAACGAGCCCCCGCACACATGAAACAAAAATCCTTGCTAAGCTTGGCGGCTCTGCAAGCGAAATAATAGTAAGTGCTGATGGCAAGAACCTATTTGTAAACAACAATGGCAGCCTGCTGAAAATAGATACCAATGGCAAGCAAAGTAATATCTCGATAGGCGGGGAAATGGTGCTTAACCCACTTGCGGAGCGCACTTATATCTTTAACCACTGCTGGAGGCAGGTGAAAGAGAAATTCTACGACCCTAAACTACATGGTGTAGACTGGGACGGCTACAAAGCAGTTTATGCGCGTTTTCTGCCACACATTAACAACAATTATGATTTTCAGGACCTGCTGAGCGAGATGCTGGGAGAGTTGAATGCATCGCATACCGGTGGCAGGTATTACGCTGGTGCTGTAATCAGCAATCCGGATGCTACGGCGGCACTGGGACTACTCTATGACGAAACATACCGCGGCACAGGGTTGAAAATAACTGAAGTGATTGCCGGCGGACCGCTGAACAAAGCCGAAAGCAAGGTAAAGGCAGGCTATATCATTGAGAAAATAGACGGCGAGACCATTACCGACAATGAAGACTGGGCTAAATTGCTGAACCGCAAAACCGGCAACAATGTACTGATAAGCGTATATGACAAAGCTGGTGACCGCCGTTGGGATGAGATAGTAAAACCTATATCTATGGGTGAAGAGAACTACCTGATGTACAGGCGCTGGGTGAATAAAATGAGTGAGCTTACAGATAAACTTAGCGGAGGAAAAGTGGGTTATGTGCATGTGCAAGGCATGAATGACGGCAGTTTCAGAACCGTAATAGACGAAGTGCTTGGTAAGAACAGGAATAAAAAAGCGCTGATTGTAGATACACGTTTCAATGGAGGAGGCTGGCTGCACAATGACCTCAACACCTTTTTGAGCGGCACATCTTACATGAAATTTGCGCCACAGGGGCACAGGGTGAACGTGAGTGAACCAGTGGACCGCTGGCAGAAACCAAGCTGTGTGCTGATGAGCGAGGGCAACTACAGCGATGCGTTTATGTTCCCATATGTGTATAAACAAAACAACATTGGTAAGCTGGTAGGTATGCCGGTGCCGGGTACCGGCACTGCGGTATGGTGGGAAACCCAGATTGACCCATCGATAGTATTTGGTATCCCGATGATAGCCTCAATAGGCAAGGAAGATCGACCAACGGAGAACATGCAACTGGAGCCGGATATAAGGGTGCCACTACCCTACAACCATTTCCTGAATGGGGAAGATGACCAGCTCGAAGCAGCTGTTAAGCTGATGCTGGAAGCGAAATAACATAAGAATGATATATATGAAAGCGGTGTGGGCGTGGCTCATGCCGCTTTTGTGTGTTTGGAAGGGACTCGGTTATACACGCTGGCAGGTTCAATGGCATTGAACCGTATCCTAACGTCTAATACCATTTAGACAACTATTTTTGGCACAATATTTGCTATATAACTATCATGGCAAAAGCTGTTATTATATCTGTC
>CAILMA010000047.1 GCA_903835145.1 uncultured Bacteroidota bacterium | reverse complement strand
TTGCGAACTTTGCGTTGAAATATTTTGCCAAATTGTGACCTAAATTATTGTTGAGGTACCAAGCAAAAAAAACGTCTTTTACCTGAATGTTAAAACAGGAGGATTCTTTTGAGGTATGATACCCCAAAGAAGGTGCGAAAATCTTTGCTTTACAAGCCCTGTAACAAATAAAGGTGCAGCAAATCGCTACATGCAGCGGGAAAATTGCGTATTATTGTTGCGATTTCAGGACGATAATAGGAGCGTATGAGCACAATTCCAGTCCCTAAAAACGAAAAGGGGCGAATAGCCGCATTAAAACTTTACGACATACTTGATACGGAGGCAGAGCAGGAATTCGACAATCTTGCTCAGCTTGCCGCTGAAATCTGCAATACCTCTATTGCTTTAATAAACCTTATAGACGATAGACGGCAATGGACAAAGGCCCGTGTTGGGATAGATATCAATGAGATACCCCGCGACTCGTCTTTTTGTTACTACACGATACTTGACGATGAGATTTTTGAGATAACCAACCCGCTTTCCGACCCCCGATTTGACCACAACCCGCTGGTTACCGGGCAAGAAGGCATTCGCTTTTACGCTGGTGTTCCGCTGGTCAATAAAGACGGATATAGGCTGGGCACGCTTTGTGTGATGTCGCCCAAGCACCACCAGCTTAACAGTTACCAGCGCATATCCCTTCAAATCCTCGGTACATCGGTGATGACGCTGATGGAGTTGAAGCGCGAGAAAAAAGAGGCTACCCTATTCCGCGGTGCGCTCGATGAGGTAGCTGGTGTTTCGGTTGTAGACAGCAGCTATAACATTATCTATGCCAACGACTTATTTTGCAAGCTCACCGGCCTGAAAGAAAATGAAGTTATAGGCCGCAGCAACAATGAGATAAAGCTGGCGGATATGACACCAGAACAGGCCAGAGCAATACTGGAAAGTATAAACGAGCGCAAGACCTGGCGTGGTGTATTAAAAAATCAAAACATAAAAGGCGCTATATCGTGGAGTAACCTTACGGTGATTCCAGTTGCTGATAAAGATAACGAACTCATTAAAGTACTCTTCCTGCGCAATGAAGTGACCGACGAGGTGCTGCTGAAGGAACGACTGGAAGAGTCAGAAAATATAGCAAAAACAGGCCGTTGGGAGCTTAATATCTTTAACCGGAACACCCAGTGGACACCCGGAATGTATGCTTTGCTTGATGATGAACCTCCCGGCGAAAAATCTTCTTCTGCACAATCTATTATGAATTTTATAAGCCCTGTAGATTTTGAAAGGGTAAATGATGCGAATAAAAGATTGCTGGAAAAGAAGAGCAATGCAGAACAGCTGGACTTTAAGATTGTAAGCAAGACCGGCAGGGAAAAAGACATAAACGCAATAGTAAAAAAGCGCTTCAACAGCAAGGGCGGCCTTACCGGCATTTATGGTACGTTGATGGACGTGACCGACCTGAAGAAAGCACAGTACGCCATTCAGGAAAAAGAAGAATACATCAACAGCCTGTATGAAAGCGCTCCTATAGGGTATTGCAGTACCGATATTGAAGGGCATATAACAGATGTAAATGCTACCCTGCTGCGTTGGCTCGGATTCACGCGGGATGAGGTACAGGGCAAAATGAAAATGAGCAGGTTGCTTGCCACTGGCAACTATATGAAAGTAGAAGACGGCACGCAAACCCTTAAGAAAACCGGGTACCTTGATGACTTTGACCTTGACTTTAAGACAGCCGTAGGGGAGACCATACATGCTCGGGTAAAGGCTACTGGTGAATACGACCGCAAGGGACCACTGAGCCATGTACGGTATGCAATACAGG
>CAILMA010000046.1 GCA_903835145.1 uncultured Bacteroidota bacterium | reverse complement strand
GTTATTCCCAATACAGGAGTTTTAGATTTAGCAGCCTGCTCCGCTATTTTCACCAATGCCATGTGTGTCTCCGGCATATCATGAAAATTCTCTGCTGCCGAAATTAACCGGGCGATTGACTTTACATCCTTACCGGCTATGTGCCCCACTTCTCCGTTCAGTTTATTACCGGTCGGGAAGTCGCTCTTCATCAGCAGGTCATCAATCATGCCCTGAAGGCCCATCTTACGGCCGTCATCGGGTGAATAGATGCGGGTGATGCCGTAGTCTTCCAATTCCTTAATTTCATCTGGCAGAATAACACCACCGCCACCGCCAAAAATCTTTATATGCCCACAACCTGCCTTTTTCAGCAAATCATACATGTACTTAAAATATTCAACATGCCCACCCTGGTAAGATGTAATGGCTATGGCATTAGCATCTTCCTGAATGGCACAATCAACTACTTCCTGCACACTTCTATCGTGCCCCAGGTGAATAACTTCTGCACCACTCGCCTGCATTACCCGGCGCATGATATTTATAGAAGCATCATGCCCGTCGAACAACGATGCAGCAGTAACCAAACGAATTTTATTCTTAATTGAATAAGACATACTCAATAGATTAGTTGAAATTAGAGCGTAAAGTTAAGAAATTAGGGCTTAACGGAGGTAAAAAAACGAAAAATGACTGCCTTAGCGGCCCCAACAATAAAATGCATACATGCGTATTATCACTCAATACCACCCGTTGCTGGTGCACCCCTCGAAATCACGATTGATGGCTTCATTTTTGCCGTCACCTTTTTACCAAGCTTTATAAATGGCAGCTCAAACAAGCGATGCATAACATATGCCAGCACCAATGCTACTGCTATGAACAGACCCAATTTCTCCAGTAGTTGCAAAGCTGGTGATTCAGGCTTGTTGTTGCGGGCGATGAAATCATAAACCATGTTTATAGCCAGCGGGTGAACGAGATAAAGGCTGAAAGACAACTTACCTACAAACACCAACACCTTGCCTGAAAGCATTCGCTGCAACTTTTTATTGTACAAAATACAAATCAAGAATACCATGGAGCACAAGGCTGTGTATAGAAAAATATCAATGCCAAGGTAGGCGGCAAGGTAAGTGTAGGTGGGGCCAAAGGGCGACAGCGTCTCAATGTGCCTCAGCGGAAACACTAGGAACGCAGCAATAATAAACAGATACCGGTATTTGAACCAACGCTTCGTCTCAAAGTACTCCCTGTTTATGTTTTTATAGTTACAACTTATCAATACCCCGATAATGAAATGAACAGAATAGAAGAAATTACTGCCCGCAACTACAATAAAAACAAAGCAGAGGTAGTACAAAAGTTTTGGGCTTTTGAACGAGATCAACACAAAAAAGGGAATGAAAAACGAACCTACCATCTCCATAGCAAGTGTCCAGCCCGGGAAGTAGAACTTATTGTGGAACCTTACCATGGGCACTTCTTCCCAAAATTCATTGTTGTTAAGTATAAAAATATCGCGCACGCTGTTCCAATTAAAACTATCGATGGCATACAATACCCAAAGGGCAGATACGAGAACAGTGATAAAATACGCAGGCCAAAGCCTGAAAAAGCGACTAACAAAAAACTGTTTGATATCCATCGCCTTATTCAGTACAGTGTACTTATAAGCTAAAACAAAACCGCTCAACACAAAGAAAAATGAAACAGCATCGTTACCATTACAAAAGATTTTGATGTAGGTAGCAGTATCCTGCCCATGATACTCCCGGTCAAAAAAGTGCATGAACAAAACCATCATGGAAGCAATTCCCCGCGCTGAGTCAAGAAAGACAAGATGGTTCTCGGATTTTGCAGGAGTGGATGCGCTCATGTATTGAAGTAGCCTTAAAAGAAGCGTAAATCTATCAAAATCTCACCACAAAACGCTCAAACTCCGTTTTTTGCATCCATTGGAAAGACTAAACATATCTGCGGCACATGTTCCTTTTTGTTTTTAACAAATTTCATTACCTTTGGTAACTCTTTCAAAAACATGATAAAATCATTAAATCAATGAGAAAATTATTCCTGTTTGGCCTTACCCTAGCCATTATCTCGAGTGTAATTGTTAGTTGCACCAAAAAAAG
>CAILMA010000045.1 GCA_903835145.1 uncultured Bacteroidota bacterium | reverse complement strand
GATCTATAAAACAGGCAATCACCCTCATTACCTTTATTACATCCTGAAGGGAAAAGTAAAATCGTATAAAACGCATGAAGACGGCAAAGACCTGGTAATAGACCTTTATAACCAGGGCGACTTTTTCGGTTATACGGCCCTTCTTGAAAATTCCCCCTATAAAGAAACTGCTGAAGCAATAGAAGAAACAGAACTGGCGCTCATCGCCCGGAAGGACTTTGAAGAATTGCTAAACAGCAACCCGGCAATAGCCAGGAAGCTGATCGCCCTCCTTTCGAAAAATATTGTTGCGAAAGAGGAACAGCTTTTAGGTATAGCCTACAACACGCTGCGCAAAAAAGTTGCCGAAGCGCTGATCAGCATGCAAAAGAAGTACCACATCAACAAGAAAGAGCCGTACCTGATAGACATAAGCCGCGAAGAACTGGCCACGATTGCCGGCACCGCCACAGAATCCCTTATCCGGACACTCAGCGATTTCAAAAGCGAGAACCTGGTAGACATTAAAACCGGCAAGATCATTATTGTTGACGAAAAGAAACTCAATAATCTGATCCGGTAAGTTCCGCTGAATTTTACGGTTAGGCTTCTGTTGATAATAGCGTGCTACCTCAGCGAAAGGCACGCTCATCAAAACATCCAGGTCAGGCCAGAAGTCTGGAACGCCACCATGCAGTATGGCTGGCCTGGATATTTTAACCACGACCTCAACGATCGCTAGATGGCATTACTGAATACTTTTTGCCCTGCATTCGCTTTGTTTCTCAGCAAATGAAGGTCAAATGCACTGCAAATATTTCTGATGAAGTTCTTTCCCAGGGTTGTCACGATCACCGTTTTGTCATGAACCGTGAGCAGGCCATCAGTTTCCAGCATCTTTAATACGGGCATACAGAACTCTTCTATGGTAGGAATATCTTCTTTACAAAAATCCGTTGCCCTCTTGCAGCTTATGTCCAAAATGTATTTGCCGAACCGGACATCTTCTTCGCTCAGAAAGTATCCCTTTTCGATTGCCAGCTTTCCACTGCTGATCTGGTTGTAGTAGTTATGGATCGTTTTCGCATTTTGCGCAAAGGCATTACCTGTACTGCTTATGCTCGACACGCCCAGACCTATCAGCAGGCTGGTACTTTGTGTCGTATACCCCATAAAATTCCGGTGCAGCTTCCCTGCCTGCGATACCAAATACAGATCATCCTGCGGCAACGCAAAATGGTCCATACCTATGTCATGATAACCGTTTTCAGAAAATAACCGTTTGCCGGTCTGGTATAGTCTTATTTTCTCCGCCGCCGATGGCAGGTCGTGCTCGTCAAAAAGCCGCTGTCCCCTGCTGGTCCATGGCACATGCGCATAGCTGTAAAACGCTACCCTATCGGGCCTCAGGGAAATAGATTGATTAACGGTCCTTGCTATACTCTCCTCCGTTTGGCGCGGTAGTCCGTATATCAGGTCAAAGTTTATGGACTTGTAGCCGATCTCACGCGCCATTTCTGTAACGTGTTGCACCTGCTCAAATGGCTGCACCCTGTTGATAATGCGCTGCACCTCCGGATCATTGTCCTGTATACCGAAACTAACCCGCCTGAAGCCAAGTTGATATAGCCGCTCCAGGTGTTCCCTTGTGGTGTTGTTAGGGTGTCCCTCAAAACTGAACTCATGCTCCGGATGAACAATACTCCGGTCCAGAATGGCGGACAGAAGAATTTCAAGGTTGGCCGGAGAAAAGAAGGTGGGTGTGCCGCCTCCCAGGTGAAGCTCTTTAATGATGGGTCTTTCGACCATCAAAGCCGTATACAGCTCCCATTCTTTGAGAATGGCGGACATATATTCGGCTTCTACGCTGTGATTACCGGTTATTTTCTTATTGCAACCGCAGTAAGTACACAACGACTCGCAAAAGGGCAGGTGAACATATAAACTCACGCCTTCCTTGCTCATACCACGGAACCGCTCAGAGAAGGTTTTCACCCACTGGCCGGCATCTATATGATCCTTCCAATACGGCACCGTAGGATAGCTGGTATACCTCGGCACAGGCACATTATATTTCTCCAGCAATTTAGCACTGACCATTATCCAAATATTTTCAGCAAAATTAAGCCCACCCATCTTCACAACAGATGACGAATATCATATCGCTCCATCTGCTTCCGGGTAGTGAATACGGCT
>CAILMA010000044.1 GCA_903835145.1 uncultured Bacteroidota bacterium | reverse complement strand
GTTCATTTCCATAAAATAGAAATTGCGGTGCTTATCTACCAGGAATTCAATGGTACCAACACTTTCATAGTTTATGGCTGATGCCGCCTTAATAGCTGCTTCGCCCATTTTTTTACGAAGCTCTTTGGTCATAAACGGAGAAGGGGACTCCTCAACCAATTTTTGGTGGCGGCGTTGTATAGAGCAATCGCGCTCACTGAGGTGGCACACCTTGCCAAACTGATCGCCGGCAACCTGAATTTCAATATGGCGTGGTTCTTCCACAAATTTCTCCATATAAATCCCGTCGTTTTTAAACGACGCTGCGGCTTCTATTTTCGCTGTGCTATAAGCATGTTCAATTTCACTTTCTTTCCAAACCACCCTCATACCCTTACCTCCGCCGCCTGCTGTTGCTTTAATGATAACCGGGTAACCCATTTCATTGGCAATAGTCTTGGCTTCTTCTACACTTTGGAGTAAGCCTTCTGAACCCGGGATCACAGGTACATTGGCCCGAATCATAGTTTCTTTAGCAGTGATCTTATCGCCCATAGCCCGAATCATTTCCGGTGTAGGGCCTATAAACTTGATGTTGTATTTAGCGCATATTTCAGCGAAATTGGCATTTTCTGCGAGGAATCCGTAGCCCGGATGGATAGCGTCAGCATTAGTTATCTCTGCCGCTGCCATAATATGTTGAATGTTGAGGTAGGAATCGCTGCTCTGTGGCTTTCCAATGCATACCGCTTCATCTGCAAAGCGTACATGAAGGCTGTCTTTATCCGCGGTGGAGTAAACGGCTACCGTTTTAATTCCCATTTCACGGCAGGTACGAATGATACGAAGGGCTATTTCTCCCCGGTTTGCGATAAGTATTTTTTTGAACATCTTAATTTAGTGACTTAATTACTAAATAATTCACGAGAACTGCTGAATCCTACAATTTTCTAAATAAAGAATAGGTTAACCTGCATGCTCCCGTAAACAGTTAATACTGATTGTGAAAATGAATTTAACCCGAATTGTCACCCTAAAATAGGGTAATGTTTTTAAAGGGTATTGCTATTACTATTTCGTTTTGAACTGAACTTGAGCAACCAACAAAATTCAAATGAATCGTATTTGGTGTTTCTGTTTCAGGCAAGGCGAAATTGATAATAGCAACACATATCTTTTATCCAATCTTACATTTTGTCACTTACCGTTTACCGATGCACATTTTTTGAAAAATGTCAGCTGGTAAAACGACCGTGTTTGAAATGTTATTCGGTATTCAATTTAAACTAAATAGGCTCAACGAGGAACAGCGGCTGATCGTATTCAACAGGCGATGAGTCATCGGCGAGCATTTTTACTACACGGCCACTCACTTCACTTTCTATTTCATTAAACAGTTTCATTGCTTCAATAATGCAAAGCACCTGACCTGCTTTTATTTCGTCTCCCACGCTTACAAATACTGGCTTGTCAGGAGACGGGCTGCGGTAGAACGTACCAATCATCGGTGATTTGATGACGATCTGGTTTGCATTGCCCGTTTCAGCAGCAGCTGGTTTTTCGGAAGCTGGTGCTGCCGCCTGTGGCGCTGATTGTTGCACGTGAACCTGCTGCTGGGCTGGCATTGCAGGCATCATTGGCATTGGCTGGTAGCTAACCTGGCCTGATGAGAATTCTTGTTTAATGGTGATTTTGAAACCGCCATCTTCTATACTCAGTTCGCTGATGCTTGATTTATTGATCGTTTTAATCAGCTCCTGTATTTGCTTATATTCCATGAAAATAATTTAATTCAAAAATTTGAAATTCAAAACTTCCAACAACTTCGTGATATAGAAAATCTCCGGTGATGTACCGGAGATTTCAAAAATTATTCTTTTACGCGCTCTACATAGTTGCCAGTCTTGGCATCTATCTTTATCAAGTCGCCTTCATTTACAAACAAAGGCACGTTAATTATTGCACCAGTTTCAAGCGTGGCTGATTTCATTGCTCTTGTAGCTGTATCGCCTTTAACGCCTGGTTCAGAATAGGTAATTCTAAGGTTTACGCTTGCAGGCAATTCTACACTCATTGGCACTTCTGTTTCTGTATTTACTATAACGAAACATTCCTGACCATCTTTATATAACTCAGGGTGCTCTACAAGGGCTTCTCCAATTACAATTTGCTCAAATGAACTATTGTCCATCAGGTTGAAACCACTATCATCTTTGTACAGGAACTGGTAATTGCGTTTTTCTACGCGAACCGGGAAAATGTTATCGCCGGAATTCCAGGTGTGTTCAATAGTTCTGGTGTTATCAACTCCTTTAAGTTTTGCCCAAACTTTTGCTGCCGCGCGGGCTGTTTTGTTTTGACCGAAATCTACTACTGAGTAAAGGTTGTTATCAAGTTTAATGATCAAACCTGTACGCATATCTGCTGTTGTAGCCATGAAATATGTTATTTTTTATACGGACTGCAAATGTAATCATAAAAAGGATAAAGAAAAATGCAGTTGACGTTGAAGGCGTATTTAACCTCCTTTAGAAAGTGTATTTAATGTTAATAGCTGTTTGGGATTTTTTAATTTAAACTACATTCCTGTGAAGCAGTGAAATGCGTCTATTGGAAACACCAATCAATACAGCAAACTGCATGTCGGAAAGGAAAAAAATCTGACAAATCAGTAGTCAATTGTAGCCTGAATGTCTCTACCAATAAGTGCTTCTGCCTGGGGGCGCAAATCTTCAAAACTTCCTCTTTTTACTGAATATTTCCCTGAGTGGTGTATAATAAGTGCGCATTGCTCAGCCTGTTGCTCGCTATGGCCACATACGTCTATCAAAGATTCTATTACCCAGTCAAATGTGTTCACTTCATCATTCCATACAATCAGGT
>CAILMA010000043.1 GCA_903835145.1 uncultured Bacteroidota bacterium | reverse complement strand
TCTAAGGCTGACTATGAGAAGACCGTTGCAAAGTTTCAAAAATACTACAACAGCCACCAAATGGATAGCATTTGCTACATGTGTGCTAACCCTAACGACCAGCCCAAGACCTCTCATATTACGAAGGAACAATTAGACCATTTCATGAGCGAATTCGGTGAGCTTAATGCCTACAAGTACGTTCCGGCTGACGAGCCACATGAAGGTGTGATGCTTTTTCAGACTGATTTCAGAAAATCGAGCCATGTGATGGGCATTTCGCTCAACAAAGACAAGAAGATTGAAAAAATATTCTTTAACGTTGACGATAAACCCGTAGATAGTTTGCACAGATAATATTAAGGGTTATCTTTTGTGAATATCATCTTTGCACTACCCTGTTTCAGGAACATGTTTTGTGTTTTTGGTGAAAAACGCATTTCTATTCCGCCAAGATCAAACCTAAACTTATCCTGATCTACTGGTTCGAGCGGGAAGCTTGGCTGGCCTTCAGCTTGCGCCGTCAGAGAATTGTTTTGTTTTGAGATAGTGATTTTCCGTGGGAATTTGGGGCAGGAGTAAACACCGGTGTATTGGTCTAAGTCTTCAGGTTTTACCGCAAATGTTTTGAACTCCGGAATAGTAAATGGCTGATCGAAACAGATGCTCAATACCCCTATCATAATGCTGTTAATGGGGTACAGCTGGCCGTTGGTAATGTAACAAACCGTAAGGCTATCATCGTCAAAATGCCCAAGATCGCCCATAAACCCGTCAATACTGCCGTTATGGCCCAATGCTATCTTTTTACCGAATGGGAACTGCAACATGCCCATGCCATAGCCATCGGTCATGGTTTTCATATGTTCCAGGCTGGTTTTACTTACAAGTTTGCCAAAAAATAGCGCATCAATAAAACGTACAAGGTCACTTGGTGTGCTCAGTATAGCCCCTGCGCCCCCGGGGATGCTCATGTCGGTCACCGGCATCTGTTGCCATTTGCCAAGGAATTCATAGGAATAACACTCATTTTTATTCAGGTCGGTTTTACCGCCTACATAGGTGTCTTCAAGTCCGGCCTTTGTTGTTACCCTTGCCTTTAGCGATTTGCTATAACTACGTTTATCTATTTTCTCAATAATATACCCAAGCAATACAAAGTTTGAATTTGAATACTCGCTGCTTGTACCGGGCTTGAAACTGGTTTTGCCCTTGGCTATTATGTTTGTTATTTCGGCCTGGGTCTTTGGTTTTTCCTGCCATGTTTTGTAGTCGGGGCTGGCTGTAAGGTTAAACAGGCCGCTATGGTGGTTCAGCAACATAGATATAGTTATGTTTTTACCGTTAGGAAACTGAGGAAAAAACTTGCTCAATGGCGTCTTTAAGGTCAGCTTACCCTCTTCTATGAGCTGGAAGATCATGGTGGCCGTGAACATTTTTGTTATTGACCCTATTCTGTAGTGCGTATTTACGTCTGCTGGTTTGTTGGTGCCGGTATCATTAATGTAGCTATAACCTATAGCTTTTTTGTAAACTACCTGACCCTTTCTTGCAATGGCAACGCTACCCATTCCCTTGTTATGTGCTACAATGGTTGCCATAAAGCTGTCGAGCTTCGCCACATTGAGCTGTTGCGCAGTCACCGGCACACAAAAAAGACATATAAGAATTAGCGCAGCAGTATTTTTTAGCATTCGTTGTTGTTTAATTGTTTCAAAGATAAAGTATATACTATTCCTCAACGGTTTTTAAGTCATTTTGGCAACAATAAAAATTGATTTTTCGGTTGCCTAACAGAGAGTTTTAACCAGCAGCTAAAACTAATGATGCAGGCAGCAAAAAAATCTTTCGGTGAATCAATCCGACCCTACGCATTTTACGTATTTGATTATGCTTATGGGAGTTTCCAGGTAACAAAGTGATAACTTCTGAGCACTAAATCCAATAACTATGAGAAAAATATTATTCCGCTTTTTGTTGATTCCGTCATCCGGCTCATCGGGTAACGAGGTGATTTTAGTGAGAGATAACTCAACTTTTTTTGAACTCTGGTTCAGTATGTCTTAATTCAAAAACGCAAAAAAATAAATGCATTTTATCATGACTCGAAAAGCCATAAAAAGAACAATAATAGGCACGGCAACGGCTGTGTTATTTCTGGGGTTTGTGCTTATTCTGCACATATATATCGTTACGCGGCCCCAGCCGCCAGGCCCTAATACCATCGCAATGGCGCGGGTTGATATTAAAACGGACATTGACAGAGCTGCGGCAGATAAAATTACAGCTTGGGTGTACCAGCAAAAAGGTATAGATCACGTGCTTTGTAACCCCGAAACCAACATTCTCATTTTTACGTTTTATCCTGCCCGTACGTCTGCCGATGCGGTTGTGGCTCAGTTTAAAGAGGCGTTCAATCTGGACGCCCGGCGCTACATGCCGAGTGAGGAAGAAATGAAGAAGGGCTGCCCTGTGACAGGCCACTCAGTGGCACAAGTAACCATGAAGTACATCAAAAGCATTTTTTAACCAACATAACAAAGGCAAACATGAAAAAAGTAAATTTAGGAAGGGCGTTTATCGCGGTCGCAGCAACGGGCCTGCTTGCTGCAGGTATGGCATTGCCATCTTGTAAAAAATCGAGCTCCTCGTCTCCGGCTATGACACTCTACGATTCTCTCGGAGGAACCACAATGGTTGCCGACCCGGCTGCCCCGGGCACCATGATTGAAAAAGGCCGCCTCGGGCTACGCTCAGTGGTAGATAGTACTATATTCGTAATTGCAGCTGATACTGCAATTAATGAATATTTCACGGTACTTCTTGCTGAAGTTACGAGCGGAAATACAACGGGCTTCAATGCGCTGAGTAAGAACCTTACGGATTTCTTTTGTGTAGCGACCGGAGCCAAAAACTTTACTTATGGTGGTAAGAGTATGACAGCGGCTCATGACCCTGCTCAAAACAGCCGTATGAATGGCAAGGCCAATGCTGCTGATTTCGATGCGTTTGTAGCCGATCTGGTAAAAGGTGCCCAGAAAAATGGCCTTTCTACACAGTTGATAGGGCAAGTAGGTGCGCTGGTAGGTACACTAAAAACTCAGGTAGTACAGCGGTAAAAATACCATTGATTCAAACAAAAAAATGCCTGACGGTTTTGAAATCGTCAGGCATTTTTAATTGTTTATACGGCATGTTCCCCGGCTTATTTTTCTACAAACAGGCCATCAAGCAATTGCTTGTTAAAGTAAACATCAATATCGCTATCCATATTGTGGTAAGCGGCACTCACTATTATAGTTTTGATAGCACTGGTAATGATGAAAATGAGCATGATTCCCAGCACAAATAACCCGATACCTAAGGTCATACTAATCAATTCAGAAACGGCTATAGCAGCAATTCCTAAAATCCCAAATGCGATAAGCGTTAACACGCCGAAGCTGAAATTTGCAACAACACTTTCTCCCCATTTTTCCTTCACCATAAGGGCGGAGCGTTTTGCTGCAGTTATGGGGTT
>CAILMA010000042.1 GCA_903835145.1 uncultured Bacteroidota bacterium | reverse complement strand
GGGGGCTTTAGCGGCTTTCTCACCTGCGTTTTTATTTAATTTAGATGCTTTTATAGAATCTGTTCTGGCTTCTGTTTGCTCAATGCTGCTTATCCAGTTCATTTCATTTACGGCCTTATCAATTGGCCCGGTATATGGCAACGAAGGAGACGCAACTACCTGCCCTTTAAACCGTACATCAAGTTTATTATACTTGTCCCATCCTATTCGGTTGAGTACTTTTTTATAAAACGTGTACACGTTGCCGAACTTCTCCGCCATTCGCGCAGTATCGCCAAATATTATTCTTTGCTGCCCAAGTACAGGCTCCAGCTGAAAAGAATAGTCAGAGTCAATAATGATTTGCGAAATCTGAGCATTCCAGAAGGTATCAGCCCTTATAAACTGAACCATCGAAACTATCTGTCCCTTTATTCTTGTGCTAAGGCTGTCATTTCCCAAAACAGGTGCGTTGGTAACAACCGAAGTATAATATTTAAAATTGTCAGACAATGGCATTTCACTCAGCGTATTGTCTATGTAGTAGCTGTTGCCGCTCTTTTCAAATATTCTTGCTACAGGTATACGCTGCGTGATGAGGATGTGCAAAACACGATTGTTATCAATATAGAGCTGGGCATCTGCTACCCAGGGGTCGCTTTTCAACACTTGCTCCATGCTTTGTATATCCAGCTTCCCGACCGGAATATTCATGATGTCAACATTCCTGCTGTGTATGGCTTCATCAAGTATCTGCTTTTCTTCCACAAAGTGGTAAAGCTTCTCACTTTTTATGTGTACTTCAACGCCCTCCAGGTTCTTGCTGCGCTCTACTTTCGAAGCGCTGATAATGGCAATGATACAGGTAGATGCCACCACAAACGTCAATAACGCCTGTAGTACCTTCCTAACTGATATTTTTACTTTCTGTGCCATTACTTACTGAGTAAAATGTTTTTTATTGGTTCAACTAATTTATCAATATCTCCTGCGCCCGACGTTATAAATAAGTCAAGCGATGTTTGCTTCACGAATTCCAGCAGTTCATCTTTCGACACAATCCTGTGGTTTTTATTCTTCATTCTATCAGCAATTATGGCACTCGTCACACCTTCCATTGGCAGTTCCCTCGCCGGGTATATATCCAGCAACAGCACCTCATCAGCCATATCCAGACTATTTGCAAAGCCATCAACAAAATCACGTGTGCGCGAAAAAAGATGTGGCTGAAAACTCACCACGCAACGGCGATCAGGAAACAAATGTTTTGCACTCCTGATGAGCGCTGAAAGCTCTTCCGGATGATGTGCGTAATCATCGATAAATATTACGTTGTCCGTTTTTATGATGTACTCAAACCTTCTTTTTATTCCCCTGAACCCTACAAGCGCAGCCTTTGCCCTCTCTTTGTCTATCCCGAGCATTTGCGTTACTGCAATTGCCGCTATCGCGTTTTCCACATTGTGCAATCCGCCTATGTTTAGCGAAATATTCCGTAACTCCCAATTACTTGCAACAATATCAAAAACATAGCCTCCATTGCATTCAGAAAGATTTTCTCCGTGCACATCCGCCCGGTCATCACTGAGGCTGTAGGTCTGCGTTACGGAACCTTTCAACTCAGCTGCGCGGTGCAAGCCATACTTGACCAGCAGTGTGCCACCGGCCTTTATATTGCTGGTGTACTGTATAAATGCCTGTTCCATTTCAGCCGCTGTGCCATAGATATCGAGGTGATCGGGGTCGATTGCTGTTAGCACAGCGATGTCCGGCTTCAACTTCAAAAAGCTTCGGTCATATTCGTCGGCCTCAATAACGGCTGTTTGGTTATCGCTGCTCCAATAGTTGCTTTGGTAGTTAACTGAAATACCGCCCAGGAATGCATTGCAACCATAACCGGTCTCCCTGAGTAGGTAAGCTATCATGGTAGAAATTGTTGTTTTCCCATGAGTGCCAGCTACCGTTACTGAAAATAACGCCTCAGTAATCCATTGCAAAACATCGCTACGCTTATAAACGGGGTAATTGTTATCCCGGTACCAGTTAAGTTCCTGATGATTTTTGGGTATTGCCGGTGTGTATATAACAAGCTCGGCAGCTTTATCAAGCAGGTTAACGTCATCAGTATAATGAATATTCATCCCTTCCGCCACCAGTTGCAGCGTAAGTGCCGTTTCTGTACGGTCATAGCCACCCACAAGTATCCTCATAGCCCGAAAATATCGCGCCAGGGCACTCATACCTATGCCTCCTATACCTACAAAATACACCCTTTTTAAAGCTCTGATATCCATTTTATCTATTTGCTAACTCTATTATTTTATTTGCTATTCTTTCATCCGCATCGGTTATCGCTGCTTGCTTCAGATTCTTTACCATTTCAGCCTGCACCGCTTCATCTTTCGCCAGCTCAATTGCCTTTTTTATCAGCATACTATGTGCCTCTGCGTCGCTTACCATCCAGGCTGCTTTATTGTTCATGAGCGCCATAGCGTTGCTCGACTGGTGATCTTCGGCAGCATATGGGTATGGCACAAAAATCACTGGTTTCGCTGCAATACATAGCTCTGCAATTGCAAGAGCACCCGCTCTTGATATTACTATATCGGCAGAGAGATAAGCATCGGCCATGTTCCTTATAAAATCCATCGCAATCACCTTGCCACCAAAACCAGATGCACGTTCTTTTGCTCTTTCAAAATAGGGCTTGCCCGACTGCCACAACACCTGAAGACCGCTATCCACGAGCACTTCAAGGCCTGCATCTACACTTTCATTAATTGACTTCGCACCGAGACTGCCGCCTACAACTAATATTGTTCTTACATTTCTATCCAGACTAAAAACTTCCTTTGCTGCGCCTGAATCTCCGCTCATTGCTGAAATAGCTTTGCGCACAGGGTTGCCAGTAAGCATTATTTTCGCCGCCGGGAAAAAACGTTGCATTTGTTCATACGCAACACAAATCGCACGGGCCTTTCTTGCAAGTATTTTATTGCTCCTGCCAGCATAAGAATTTTGTTCCTGAATCAGGGTAGGTATGCCCATAGTCTGCGCTGCATTCAGCACCGGAAAACTTGCAAACCCACCAACGCCAACTACAACATCCGGCTTAAATTCGCGGAGGATGCTGTTAGCATCAAAACGGCTCTTGATCAGTTTAAGCGGCAACATAAAATTTTTCAGAAGGTTCGACCTATTGAAGCCAACTATATCCAGCCCAACAATCTTAAATCCTTCCTGTGGCACTTTCTCCATTTCCATCTTCCCCTTCGCACCCACAAACAACAGTTGCGTGCCCGGCAGTAACCGGGTTAAGGCATGACCTATAGCAACCGCAGGGTAGATATGCCCCCCGGTAGATCGGAAGAGCACACG
>CAILMA010000041.1 GCA_903835145.1 uncultured Bacteroidota bacterium | reverse complement strand
GTCTTACTCTTCTACCACCTTCCTTGGCCGTTAAATTCAATCTAAATGCATGTATGTAATGTTATTTTGATTTATATCTCACCATAGTAGGCTAGATTGAAAGACTAAATGCGCTTGTTTTCATTTAAAATACAGGGGTTCTTTTTGAGAAATCGGCTCTTGGAGCACTTCAGATTGCACAACAGATCACAGAGACTTGTTTAACCAAGATTGAAGAAAAACAAGAACAAGTTGAAAACGTAGTTGTGTTCGACCAGGGAGTGAGGGTAGCCATTGAAGATTATATTCATCATTCTAATGAGATTATGTCGCATGTCTCAGCTACATTAGAAGGGCTACCAACCGACAAGCCAATTGCATTATTTGGGGTGGGGCAGTTCTCTTTTAAGCTCCTAAAGACCGAAGTATTTAAAAAGAATGAACATATTTTGCTGTTCGATAATGGTATTGCTGCCATAGGAAAGAAAGTAAATGGGGTCACCATTTTACCGGGCAAAGACATGGTAGATGCCTACAAGCGGCAATCTTTCTCCATTGTAATTTCATCGCTCATACACGAAATGCCTATAAGGCAAGGGATAGAGAAGAGGTTTGCTGAAGCGGGGCTTGATGCCCCGCAGATAGTGGGATTCTCGGGTTTAGTGCGGCATTAAGGTTCAACCGATTAGGTAGACTGCAATAGCGAACTACGCCCTAACCCGGTCCCGATCTAAAATATAAACCTGAGCTTTTGCAACGCGGTAGTTCTGCGTGTTGCCATTTATGAGCAACAAGTAACTACCGAAGTCTGAAATTAGCCAGTCGGTCGTTAGTCCGATCGCATCGAAAATGAATATTTTCCGAAAATGCCTGTTGATTGGTATATGCATGTGGTAGCACACATCAAAAGCCTTCTTTAAGTTTGCTTCTTGATCGGCCTCGTTTTCCCATTGCAATTCCGAAGCTATTTCACTCACGAGATGAACCAGCGGTACTTCGCGAAATGGACTTTCATAAAAGACTTCATCGTACGGGTCATAAATACTAAGCATGGCTCGATTGTTTTAGATTAGCTAATTGTGTGATTAGATTTTTCTCCTCGTCTGTCAGAGTTTTAGGGACTGTAATTATCATTTTTACGTAGCTGTCGCCACGTTCGGTATTACTATCGTAAAGTGGCATGCCCGTTCCTTTTAATCTAAAAGTTTTATTACTGTCAGTGCCAGCCGGTATATTTATATTCAACGTTTTATCAATTGTTGCAACGGGTATTTTTCCACCCAGCACGGCCGTGTAAAAATCTAATGGAGCATCGAAATAAAGGTCATTCCCTTTTCGTTCGAATTTCGGGCTATTTTGAACGTGGACGGTGATGAATATGTCACCGGCAGGTCCGCCATTACGTCCAGGTCCGCCTTTGCCTTTAAGTCTCAGCGCTTGCCCGCCTGCAATCCCTGCTTTCAATTTCAGGTTTAGTTTTTGGTCTGTGAGGTCCAGTTGCCGGGTCGTGCCATGAAATGCCTCATCGAGCGAGATTGAAATTTCTGCTTGATAGTCTTCGCCTTTCATTTTACTACTGCCTCGTTGCCTGCCACCACCGAAACCGCCGCTGTTGCCGAAAATTGACTCAAAAAAGTCGGAGAACTGACTGTCATCTCCAAAACCTTCGCTCCTGTAACCTTGTTGCTGTCTGCCTCTTGGGCCGTATTGTCCGCCATTGCCCTCTTGTTGCGCATACTTCCAGTTTTCCCCGAGCTCATCATATTTTTTTCTTTTTTCGGGGTCGCTGAGTACTTCATTCGCTTCATTTACTTCTTTAAATTTTTCTTCTTGTTTTTTGTCGCCTGGGTTTTTATCAGGGTGGTATTTTATTGCAAGCTTCCTATATGCTTTTTTTATTTCTTCCTGAGTTGCAGTCTTTGCTACACCCAGCAACTTGTAATAATCTTTATAATCCATAGTTTGTAGTTATTGTTTAAACATTGTGCCACCAAAACCCTAATCGGTGACACCTAAAGTTACGAAATTTAAAGCCCTTACTTGGTGACGAGGGTCATTGATAAACATTTTTAACAAACGAGTCCTTTTGCAGTATCTACTCTCTGTGCAGTTATTACTTCTGTCATTGTACTTGCAGAGTGTTTCTGTATTCATTAAAAAATAAATCTACTTTTATGAGGTGAAAATGATCTGAGATTTAGCGCTTTTAGGAATGATTTCCATGAGTATAAAACAAAATGAGCTTGTCAGATAGGGTTATTCAAACGGAATCAAATTCGTTTGGCAATAGAATAGTACGGGGTATGTGCACGCTTGCTGTAAGCGTGGCAATTCTGTATTTCATCAATGCTCTGATATTGTATTTCTATCACCCGAACACGAATGAAATTCTGCAACAGGTTGTAGCGCAAACAATTTTTCCGGCTACTTGGTTTCGCCCGGAGCCGGTGGAGCGTTTACAGTTTCTTGCATCCGTAGTCTCTATGCCATTTTTGGTTTTTTTTCTAAGTCGTTTTTTTGCGCAGTTTTCCTGGCTAAAAGCGTTATCCAAAAAAGTTACCGTGATAATAGCAGCCATTACCTTGGGGCTTTTTGTCGTATACCTTTTGCTACTATTTAAAAGATCATTGGTTTATTTAACACACAAGACCGCTATTTTTTATTTTAGAAATACGGTATTTGGACATCTGAATATTGTTCTGTCCTTAGTGCTGTTTTGCACAATGGGCATTCTTTTTCTCAACTATGCAAGGCTGGTCGATTCAATTGCCCGCAAACTGGTATCAGAACTATCGATGGCTGTCGTCGTTCTGGGCATTTTGGTCGCTAATGTAATGTACAGCATTTTAAACGTTGGTAGCCAAAGAAGTGGGATATTAATGGAGACAAATGCTGTTTTTTATTCTGTGACTCAGGTCTTTGCCGGTAAATCTTTACTCGTGAATCTGAATGCCCAGTATGGTTTGTATGCATGGTTTTTGAATCCTGTCTTCAAAATAATAGGGCTTTCGGCTGTCCATTTTTCTTTGGTAATGGGGGGACTTAGCGCACTCTCTTTTTTATTCATTTATTTGACTTTGCGGAAGGTGTTTCGTAGTCCGGTACTGGCGTTCATTACTTTTCTTTCGGTTGTATTCTGGCAATACTGGCAAACGCGGCTTCCGCTTAGGGTTACCCCCGCGTTTTTCTACCAATACACGCCTTTGCGCCTTTTTTTTCCTGCGCTCTGCATGTATTTGTTTGTAGTTTACACCAAAAGCAGTCAGTCGCTCAGGCCATATTTATTGGCGTTGCTGGCATTGTTTTGCGCTGCCGCAGTTCTTTGGAATCCCGATTCCGGAATTGTTGTTTTTGGTGCTGCTTTCGCAGGTTTGGTATACTTCTCGGTTGTTGAGTCTCCAAGCGGTTTTAAACTGAGGAAAATATTGGTTGTTGGGGCCGCAATGTTTGGGGTGTTGCTCCTTGTTGTCGGCTGTTTTTTGCTTTCAACCAAGCTAAATTCGGGTCATTGGCCGGAATTTGCCAAGGCATTTACCTACCAGCAGATTTTTTACCAGTCAGGTTTCTTCATGTTGCCTATGAAGGCGTTTCATTTCTGGAACCTGCCAGTTCTGGTTTATATTATCGCTGCGATTTATTTGTCAGCGCCATCACGATTACATGCAAGTGGCAATACTTCGCTGGCAATGTATTTGGTTGTGCTTGGATGCGGGCTTTTTGCTTATTTTCAGGGACGCTCCTGGGACCTGACAATTACTGTTGTCATGTATCCTGCCATTTTACTTCTTGGTTTTTTCTGCGATTTGCTTTCGGAAGATTTTTCAACTGATTTCAAAGGAATGGTCTCACTCCGTTCAATTCTGTTTTTGTTCCCGTTTTTATTCCTTGCCGATGGCGCGTGCGCCATGATGGGCAAAATTGTTCCGGTTTTGCGGTATGGGTTAGCGAATGTAAAAAATAGTGAAAATAATAATATTTATCAAAGGAACTCAGATTTCCTGTTGAAGAACATCCGCCTTGGAGATACGGTTCTGATTATTTCAAGAAATTACGAAAGCTTTTACTATGCTGTAGGGCTATATTACAATCCGGTACGTGGTGCAGGGTCAACGGAGCTATTTTTCAAATCAGATGTTAGTAGGATTGGTGAAATGATAACTACCGCAAAATATCCTGTGGTCTATGACAGAGCGCACGAATGGAGTAACAAGGACTCATTAATAAATTTGTTGGGGCAATACGAAGAAACTATTGCAGAAAATGAAGACCATACATTGCTGTTATACAGGCCTAAAAAGAAATAATGCTTATTTAAATAAAATAATATTTGCATTCGTTAACATTAAATAACGGTTGTTTTTTTTAGGCACCTCATGTTTTTAATAATTCAATGGTCATTTTCAAATAATTTTGTGGGAAGAAAGTAAAACCATGCCAGATAAACTTGAGTCTATTAACCCGGCTGACGGGTCATTTATTAATAGTTACCCGATAACGAGTACCCTTGAAGTTGAAGGAGTTTTAAAATTGGCGACGGAGTGTTTTGAAAGTTGGAGGAAGGAATCGCTGGAGCGCCGTGCGAAGGTTTTAAATAATATAGCGCTTGAATTGCGCAAGCAAAAGGAACACCTTGCGATGCTGGCTACGCTCGAAATGGGGAAGCCGATACAACAGGGTAGGGAAGAGGTGGAAAAATGTGCTGGGTGCCTTGAATATTATGCAACCCATGGTGCTGAGTTTTTAGCAGATGATATTATAAAAACTGAAGCTCAAAAAAGCTACGTTTCGTTTCAGCCGATTGGTGTTGTGCTTGCAATTATGCCGTGGAATTTCCCCTATTGGCAGGTATTTCGTGCGTTTGCCCCAACGGTAATGGC
>CAILMA010000040.1 GCA_903835145.1 uncultured Bacteroidota bacterium | reverse complement strand
CAACTACTACGAAAAAGACAAAACACCGCAGTGGGTGGATAGGGTAATACCACAAAGCATCGTTTCTGACAATATAGCTAACTGGGGCAATTACCTTGGCGGTTACTGGAACCAAACACCATTCGGAGCCGGCATAAACCTGAGGAAGCCAGAATCAGTATTGCTCAACTATGGCAGCGACGGCAGCTGCTGGTATGTAACACCCATTACATCTAACAACGCTAACGATAACACCATGACGGACCTGGTGTATACCAACACCCGTACCGGAGTATCTCACCGCTATGCTGTATCAGGCGCCACCGAAGAGGCCATAATAGCCACTGTAGATGCCGCTGTAGCCTACCAGCATTTGCACGGAGCATCAATAGTATACGAAAATGTGGCTGACCGCCTCACTGCCCTTGTGCCCATACTTGCAGAAGACCACTCTATCAGAGGGCTGGCGTTGGTTGATGTACTTACCAAGAACATGAGCTGGGATTCAGATCCTACAACTGCGCTCATCAAGTATCAAAACAGCCTTGGGTCGCTGGGCGCTGCTATTGGCTCTGATATTGCAACTGTTGAAAAGGTGTACCTCGGCAAGGTGGATAGGATTCACCAAAGCGTAAGCTCATCAGGCAGTATCTATTACCTGTACTTTAGAGGCAACAATCACATTTTCACAGTACCTCAGAATTTCCATAAAGTACTGATTACTGAGCCGGGCGACTCCGTGCGCATCAAGTACCTGGAAACAGACGCTGACATGATTGGGGTAAGCACATTCGATAACCTTTCCGTAAACACACCGCTATCAAAAAGCCAGAAAGACGTACTCGAAAATACCGAAAAACGCCGGAATGAGGAACGAACCGAAGCTGTGCAAACATCAGCAAAGAACAGCACCCTCAACAACACAGAAAAGAAATGACCTGCCGAAACTTAACGTCAAACAATAGTAGTTTATCATAAATTTGATTTTATGGTGCGGGCTTTACTTCTGATTATTTTGCTGCCCACTTTGGGCTTAAGCGGGTTCGCGCAAAGCCATAATACTCCTTTGCCTGTGTACAAACCTGTAACAGCCACCTACATAGATAGCATTTTGTATCCGCCATTGCAAGCCACCAGAAAGGCAGGGCACATTGTTGACTCACTGAATAGATCATGTTTTGTAGTAAGTGCAGCACTGCAAAATGTTGCCGACAGTATATCTGCGGCTGACAGCCTGCTCAGAAACAACAAAGAAGGGCTCGCAGCGCTTAAAAAGCGGTACATGGCACTATTAGATAGCCGGCAGGAACATTACAATACACTGAGAGACAGTTTGCTGGATGCAATGCATCTACCCAACCCACAGCGGGGAAAACCGAAATTTCACTATTCAACTGAAAATGTAAATGATGCGACAGCGGAAAAAATAGCTTTCAAGGCTGAGTGTTGCGGTGATTTCGGGCTGTATGCAGGCAGGGTTGCGCTCACAGATACAGCCGATAATATGGAATTTCAGCTCACGAACGTGAATATAGCCGGTGTAGACCCGAAAACAAAGGTCGGCAATGATGTAGGGGGTATAGCACTGATTTTGAATGGCCACGACTACTACCTTCCGGTGGTTTCCTACAACAAGAGTAAAACATTTGGCAAGCGGGTTCAAGCACTTTTCGGGCAAAAGAAAATGGTAACAGTGAAGGGCCGACTTATCACGGATATGAAAAACCACCCGGTTTTACCGCTCTTCCTGATAGATGATGTTGTCATTGCCAAGTAGCCAGTTACGAGCAGCTATAAAAAAAGCCCGCACAAGGCGGACTTTTTTAAAAACGCTCACTATCTATCTTAATTTTTACTTAGTACCTATACATTTCAGCTTTGTATGGGCCTTCCTTAGGAATACCGAGGTAAGCAGACTGCTCATTGGTAAGCTCAT
>CAILMA010000039.1 GCA_903835145.1 uncultured Bacteroidota bacterium | reverse complement strand
GTGGAACAGCGTGGCTCAAAAAGTAACTAATTAAAATTTTATATTTTGCATTGGCAAGTAAGATACGTTAAACAAATTGGGCGTTAGGAAAAATAACCTCACGTAGGCCCTTAGAGGTTCATTTCTACTGTAGTTTTAAGTCATCCATCCGGAGGCTAAACACCGTCGATATTTTTTACCACAAGGAAAAATTTCATATTTCAGGGACTGTAAAAGTTACAGTTGGCGACCGGCTTTAATTTGACATTCTCACTTACCTTTGCCGCACTTCTAAAAATATACTGCTGGCAGCAATACCCGTACATGAGCGTTAAAGTAAAAATAGTTAATGACCCGGTTTATGGCTTTTTGCGTTTTCCGGAGCCGGAAATCATCAAGGTCATTGACCATCCCTGGTTTCAGCGGCTTCGTAATATCAAGCAAATGGGCATGGCTCATCTTGTGTATCCGGGCGCCGTTCACTCCCGGCTGCACCATTCCCTGGGTGCCTGCCACCTTATGGGTAAGGCCCTCGATGAATTGAAAACCAAGGACATAACTCCTGATAAAGAAGAATGTACTGCTGCAAGGTTAGCTGCTTTACTCCACGATATCGGTCATGGGCCTTTTTCTCACTCACTTGAGCATTTATTGGTAGGTGTGCACCATGAAACGCTCAGCCGCATGATAATGGAGCGGATGAACGATGAAATGGGCGGCATGCTCGGCAAAGCATTGGAGATATTTGACCATTCTTACCCACGTAAATACCTGCATCAGCTTGTTTCGAGCCAGCTTGATGTGGACCGCATGGACTACCTGAACCGGGATAGTTTTTATACAGGCGTTTCTGAAGGGGTGATAGGATATGACCGCATATTACAAATGCTTTCCGTGCGCGACAACGAACTCGTGGTAGAAGAAAAGGGAGTGCACTCCGTAGAAAAATTCATTATAGCAAGAAGACTTATGTACTGGCAGGTATACCTGCACAAAACGGTACTAAGTGCAGAAATGCTGCTTATAAATATAATAAAGCGGGCTAAAGAACTTGCCGCCGAGGGGCAGGAATTGTTTGCTTCGCCGGCGTTGAAATACTTCCTATACCAAAACCTGACGGAAACTGACTTCAGGAATAACCCGGAACACATTAATCAATATTGCCAACTTGACGATGCAGATGTGAGTGTTTCTATTAAAGTGTGGCAATCACATAGCGACAAAACCTTATCTCAACTATGTAAAATGCTTGTTTTAAGAAAACTTTATAAAATTTTGTTCATTTCCGAATCTTTGGCAAGCATTTTGGGGGATAAAATAAAGCAAGCTAAGACAGATTTTGGAATAGAAGATAAGTATATGCATTACTTCGTTTTTTCGGGCATTGCCAGCAACAACAGCTACAATATCGAAAACGAATTAATAAAAATTGAAACGAAGAGCGGATTGGTGAAAAACATAACAGAAATAGAAGATACGTTAGTTAATCAAACTCTTGCCCGTTCGGTTCATAAAAACTATATTTGCTACGTCCAAGCCTGAAAAGAGCATTGTTGAGTGGGAAAAAGTACAAAAAAATAACTGAAAATTAACCTGAAATGCAGTTTACAGCACAACAAATAGCTATCCTTTTACAAGGAAGGCTGGAAGGCGACGCCACGGTGAAAGTTAGTCATGTAGCCAAGATAGAAGAAGCGGACAGCGACGCCTTAAGTTTTATTGCCAATCCAAAATATGAAGAATACCTATATACCTCAAAAGCATCAATAATCATTGTTAATGAGTCGCTTGAAATAATAAAACCTATTACCGCAACCGTTATCAGGGTGCCTGACGCATACAGCAGTTTTGCATTATTACTTGAAAAATATAGTGAAATCATATCTGGCGGCAACAAAACAGGCATAGAACAACCTTCGTTTATTGCTCCTTCTGCACAATTGGGCAAGGATATTTACATAGGTGCTTTTACGTATATAGGCGAAAATGTAACGCTGGGTGATGGCGTAAAAATTTACCCCGGCTGCTACATAGGTAATAATGTAGTGATAGGCGACAACACAAAGATATATGCCGGAGTAAAGGTATATGACGAGTGCAAACTTGGTAAAAAAGTGGTGCTGCATTCGGGTACAGTTATCGGAGGCGATGGATTTGGATTTGCTCCGCTCAACGATGGCAGTTACAAAAAATTGGCGCAGATTGGCAATGTAATAATAGAAGATGATGTAGAGATTGGCGCCAATACAACAATAGACCGTGCAACGATGGGGTCAACTATCATAAGGAAAGGGGTAAAACTCGATAACCTTATTCAGATAGCGCACAATGTTGAAATTGGGGAGAACACAGTAATAGCAGCACAAACCGGAATTTCGGGAAGTACCAAGGTTGGTAAAAACTGTGTTATCGGCGGGCAAGTAGGTATGGTAGGCCATATTCAGATAGCTGATGGCACCAGAATCAACGCGCAAAGCGGCCTTTCTAAGTCTATTATAGCCCCAAATACAGTTCTAAACGGAAGTCCTGCATTCGATTATAAAAATTCCTTAAAAAGTCAGGCAATTTTTAGAAATTTGCCTGAATTACAACAACGCCTCTTGAGGCTTGAAGAAACGGTTGCAGAGCTAACCTCATTATTAAGTACGCAAAACCTGGAATATAAAAAGTGACGGAAGATATATCAATAAAATCAGAAAGCAGGAAAAAGCATGATTCTTTACATCAGTCGCACAGCGGCGAGAATCAGAACACCCTCATGGGGCCTGTTACCCTGCATGGCACAGGTTTGCATACCGGCGCTTCGGTTACAATGACCATGCGTCCGGCTAACCCGGGATTTGGCATTCGTTTTCAACGCGTGGACCTACCCGATAAACCAATAGTGAAGGCGGATGTCGATTTCGTTGTTGACACATCGAGGGGCACGACAATTGAATACCATGGTGCAAGGGTAAGCACAATAGAACATACAATGGCCGCACTTGTGGGACTTGGTATAGACAATGTGCTTATAGAGCTCGATGGGCCTGAAGTGCCGATAATGGATGGTAGCGCCAAAGAATTTATGGAAGCTATTGACAGCGTTGGCGTGCAGGAACAAGATGCACGCAGGGTTGTGTACTCCATAGATGCGAACATTCATTACTACGATCCGGTAAAGAATGTAGATATGCTGGCTGTGCCTTCTGCAAATTATCAGATCACAACGCTTATCGATTTCAACTCTCCTGTCCTCGGCACCCAACACGCTGCGCTCAGGCACATATCTGAATTCAGAAACGAAATAGGCCCATGCCGTACCTTTTGCTTCCTGCATGAGCTTGAGTACCTGCTGGACAATAACCTGATTAAGGGCGGAGACCTCAACAATGCGATAGTTGTTGTAGATAAAGTTGTGAGTCAGGAAGAGCTCAACAGGCTTGCGATAATCTTTAACAAGCAGAAAATTGAAGTTAAACAGGAAGGAATTCTCAATAATGTTCAGCTTCATTTCACGAATGAACCAGCCCGCCACAAACTACTTGATGTGGTAGGTGACCTTGCACTCGTGGGCCATCCTATTAAAGCGCATATTATCGCGAGCAGGCCGGGCCACGCCTCAAATGTGGAGTTTGCTAAAAAGATAAAACAGTACATCAGAAAGAATAAACACCTTTCAGATATCCCGCACTACGACCCGTCTCAGCCTGCCATCTACGACATTACCAAGATTCAAAAGTCATTACCACACAAGTATCCGTTCCTGCTGGTTGATAAGATTATTGATCTCAGTGATACACACGTTGTTGGTATAAAAAATGTGACTTTTAATGAATACTTTTTCCCGGGTCATTTTCCGGGCAACCCTGTAATGCCGGGTGTGCTTCAGATTGAAGCACTTGCGCAAACAGGTGGTATTCTTGCACTTAACAACTATATAGACCCTGAAAACTACGACACTTACTTCCTTAAAATAGATAAGGTAAGGTTTAAACAAAGAGTAGTACCGGGTGATACCCTGATATTAAAATTGGAATTGCTGAACCCTATACGCAGAGGAATTTGCGAAATGCGGGGAACAGTATATGTTGGAAACAAACTCGCTACCGAAGCGGAATTGGTAGCTCAAATCG
>CAILMA010000038.1 GCA_903835145.1 uncultured Bacteroidota bacterium | reverse complement strand
TAAATCTTCATTTTTAAAATAGCGGCACACAAGGGGCATGAAGATAGAGTACTATTAAACGTCTCAATTAAGGCGCAAACTGAACAGCAATTGATGGAGTAGTAATTCATAAACAATGTTTTTATGGAGCAAGAACAAGATGGTATTCGGGTCCTTGATTTAGTTGATGCTATCGCATTGCGACCAGCTATGTACTTCGGATCTCGTAGTGCGCGCGGGGTGCGCTATCTATTCCGTGAGCTATTTTCAGAACTATTGTTTTTACTAAAAACCGAACAAACTGAATTTGACGTAACCAGTTACGGCGCTGGCCGATTCAAAATAAAAATTGAAGGATCAATAGGCAAAGATTTATTGGCAAGTATACTGGAAGAAAAAGGGAACGCTTATCTGTTATTTATGGTAGCTGCCAGCCAAAGTTGCACTTTTTTCACGACTGATACCGATCCTCGATTACACTTTATCAGAGGAAAGTTGGTAGGAGGAAGTTTAGCAGAATGGACCGACTGCCTGCCGACACTCAATATAGAGTTTGAATTGCGCAGTGATATTTTTACCGACTTCCCTGTTTACTCTGACCTTTTCAGGCTTTTTAATAGTCTGGCAATGCTCAACCACAACTCTACCTTTCATTTAAACGACGGCCAAAATCCATCTGCAAACAAAAATGAATTTCGATACCCGGAAGGACTGCAACAACAGTTCAACACCAATTGGAACAATGTTTCACGCGCATTCCCAATCACTTTTTTCCGCTCGTCGGTCAAAGGCAACTACTATGAAATCGGCATAGCTGCATGTGCATCGAACTGGTATGGAGACCAGCTAACCTTTAGTTGGGCACGAAACCAAACAACAAAAGAACATGGCTCCCTTGTAGAGGGAATTGTCGCAGGTGTAAGAGCGGCCTTTACCAAGTTGAACAAAGAGCGAACTAAAGATGACAAGCAGGTATTCCCCAGCCGAACTTCAAAATCATATAAGGAGAAGCTTCTCATTGTGTGCCTCGTGAAGACAGTTGACGACCAATATCGATGGGCAGGATCTACAAAATGGATGCTGAATATGCCGGAAATAGAAAAGACGGCAAAAAAGCTTGTTTGTGCTGAGGTACTTTTACAAATGCGTCAAAATCCAAAATTGGTAGCTCAACTGGAAAGCATCTTTATGAATCGGTAATCAGCCTTGATTTTGAAATCTTGCCGATGAATCCGACTCTATAAAATTGCGTTTCATGCAGCGTCCCAGAGCGGCTTTATAACAGTAGTATCAACCTTCATTTTGGCCTTTGCCAGGTCATAGTTAATTTGTGCCTGTAACCAAAACTCCGGTGTGGTATTTGCAAATGCTGCCGACAATTTTAGTGCCATCTCCGGTGAAATGCTTTGTTTGCAATTAACGATTGCAGAAAGATTTTTTCGTGTAGTAGCGAGATGATCTGCAATTTCCTGCATGGTGAAAGCCTGGCCTGTTTCTTCACGCAGGCCCTCAATGGTTTCTCTTATAAGCTCTCCGGGATGAGCGGGATTAAACATAGTCATATTTTTTAGTTTTTTAGTGGTAATCCAAATAGTCAACGTCGCAGGCGTTTTCGCCGGAAAACCGGAATGTGATTCTATAATTCCCATTGACACGCACGGACCAAAACCCTTCATAATTTCCAATCAGCCCATGAAAATTATAACCCGGCACCTGCATCTCCTTCGGGCTTTTAGCTGCCTCAAGCCGGGTTAAAATGAGTCTTATTTTTGCCACATGCTGTGGCTGCAACTTCGACGAATCTCCTTTCTCATAAAAAAGTTTTAGTCCCTTATGCTTGAAACTAACTATCATACAGCAAAGATAAGAGAAACGTATCAGGTTACAAAAAATGGCTTAATATCTTGCTCCGCGGCTTTTGCTCTACTACCCAGCGCATCAATATACCTATTATAAATTCTTTTTTTCGCTTAGTGTGCTACCCTTTACCTTTGCAGCGGCTATAGTAAAAACAGCCTTAACGTATTGCCGACCCCAATGAGCAAAGAAAAACCAAAGAAGAAATTGATAGACCTGCCTCTGTTGCGGAGGCTGTTTTCGTTTACGGGGCCCTATCGCAAAACCTTTTTGTTGTCTGTTTCTTTGTCGGTCATACTCGCCTGCCTTTCACCGCTGCGTCCATACCTCATTCAGCTTTCGGTGGATAAATATATCGGGGGGCATATGCTGGAGGGTCTTATCACTATTAGTGTCATTCAGCTGGGTATACTGCTTATAGAAAGCTTTTTGCGCTTCTGGTTTATGTACAGGATAAACTGGCTGGGCCAAACGGTGGTTAATGACATAAGGACGGCCGTGTTTAAAAAAATACTGTACCAGGACATAGCCTATTACGATCATACCCCTATAGGTACACTCACTACCCGCACCATCAACGATCTTGAGTCGGTGAACGACGTTTTTTCTGAGGGCATTATTTCTATTGTTGCTGATGTGATGACCATCATTTCCATCATTGTGGTTATGATGTTTACTGATTGGCGCCTTACACTCGTTTGCCTTTCGGTGTTCCCAATACTCATTGTGGCTACGTACATTTTTAAGGAAAGCGTGAACAAGTCGTTTCAGCGGGTGCGCAATGCCGTGGCTGCGCTCAATGCCTTTGTGCAGGAGCACCTTACTGGCATGTACATCGTTCAGGTTTTTGCTGCGGAGCAGCGGGAGCTGGGGAAGTTCGGGGTAATCAATAAGGAACACCGTGATGCCAACATCAAGGGTATATTCGCTTACTCGGTATTCTTTCCTGTTGTGGAGATCATCCTTGCGCTATCGCTGGGGTTACTTGTGTGGTATGGCTCTATAAGAATACTTAATTACGGTGCATCGCCCGGTATCATTATTGCCTTTGTTATGTACATAAACCTGCTCTTCAGGCCGCTGCGTATGATGGCCGATAAATTTAATGTGCTGCAAATGGGTATGATAGCCGGCGAAAGGGTTTTTACGGTGCTGGATAGCACCCAAAACCTGCAAAACAATGGCACCCTCAAACCAGAGCACATTAACGGTTCGGTTGAATTTCGCGATGTAAAATTCGGTTACCGCAGTGCTGCTGAACCGGGCAAGCCGGGTCCGCTGGTGCTTAAAGGAATATCGTTTAAGCTCGATGCCGGCAAAACACTCGCTGTGGTGGGACACACAGGGGCGGGTAAGTCATCTATCATAAGCATACTGAACAGGCAATACGAAATAGATAACGGGCAGATACTCATAGACGGCAGGAACCTGAATGAATATGACATTTACAACCTGCGTCAGCACATTGGTATAGTGCTGCAGGATGTGTTTCTGTTTTCAGGCACTGTGTTTGATAACATAACGCTGCGCAATAGTGAGATACCGCTTGCACGAGTAGAGGAAGTTTGCAAGATGCTGGATATTCATGAGTTCATTATGCGCCTGCCCGGCGGCTACAATTTTGATGTTATGGAGCGAGGCAATACGCTCAGCCAGGGCCAGCGCCAGTTGCTGTCGTTTGCCCGTGCACTGCTGTATAACCCATCTATACTTATTCTTGATGAGGCTACTTCCTCGGTGGACAGCGAAAGCGAGCAACTGGTGCAGCACGCCATAGAAACGCTCATCAAGGGCCGCACATCTATAGTTATTGCCCATCGCCTTTCCACCATCCGCAAGGCCAACGAGATCATATTGCTTGATCATGGCGTTATTACTGAGCGGGGCACCCACGAGTCATTGCTCGCGCTACAGGGGGCCTATTACAACCTTTATACATCAGTGGAGAAAGCTGTGGAAGCATAGTTTATTGCTACAGCAAAATTCAGCCGGTCATACGAAAATGTTCAATCACCTTCGGAGTTGGCTGGCTAACCTAATAGTTACCACAGGCTTCACCCGCGGCTATTCATGGTCAAGCCCTTCGGGCTTAGTTTTGACGGCGATAATACCATTTCTTTATATAAATTAGTCCAATAATTTCGCAAGTTATTTTTTTGGTGCTAATTGGACTAAAATATAATGAGCTATATTTGTACCCACAACCATAACACTATGTCAGCC
>CAILMA010000037.1 GCA_903835145.1 uncultured Bacteroidota bacterium | reverse complement strand
TCAACGCGTGTTTTGATGGAACATAAAAACCTTCACCGTTTAGGCGAGGGTGGTAAAGCCATTGAAAGTATGGATGATGGCTGGAGCATGATTCTCAACGTGTTTAAAAACATTGCTGAACATGAAGCCTAAGTTATTACTGCGCATTGCAAGCGTCCTGATGTTGCTCCATGCTATTGGGCATAGCATAGGCGCTATGACCTGGAAGAAGGCTCCCGATGCAACGATCCAAAATGTCGTCGACAGTATGCAAAATAACCACTTCGATTTCATGGGCCGGTCAACGAGTCTTGGGCTTTTTTACAATGGCTATGGTATTATCATGATTGGCGTGCTGCTGTTGCTGACGATACAACTATGGCAACTTGCTGTTGAGCCGAATCGTAAAACGATATTATTGCTCAGTGTGTTTCTCCTTTTTATGGGCACTTGTGAGCTGATTTGGTTCTTTCCATTTGCTGCAGCTTTCTCATTGCTTGCAGGCTTGATAACTTTTTATTCATACTTTAAAACAAAACCGTAATGGAAACGCTCGAATTAAACACAATCAGAAAGGAAATTACCGTCAGCGCGTCGCAGCAGACAGCTTTTGAAGTGTTCGTTAACCAGATGGGACTCTGGTGGCCTGCTTCCGGGCATACTGAAGACTGCCTCATGGTGAAAGTTGCATTGGAGGCCAAGGCTGGCGGACGTTGGTTTGGCTATAACAGCAAAGGCCAGGAATCTGAACTCGGTAAAGTCTTGGTTTATGACCCATATGGACTGTTTGCGCTTGACTGGCAAACAGATGCCGATTTCAGGTATGATGAGCATCTGCACACAGAAGTGCGCGTTGAATTCGTTGCTGAAGGTCAAACTCAAACCCGCGTGAAGCTGACTCACAGTGACGTACAGCGTTTGGGAGCGGCAGCAAGTGGTATCAATGAAGGTTGGAGTGGCATCATGAAAGTTTACGAAGATTTTGTAAGTAATAGCTTTAGCACCCAAATCAGTATCAACATAAGCCCGGAAGAAGCAGTAAAAAAGATAAGCGAGGTTGATAAATGGTGGGGTGTAGCATTTGAAGGAACCGCTCAAAAAAACGGAGATCATTTCGTTATAAAAATGGGGCCCGAAGCATGGTTCAACTGCACCGTTACTGAAAGAAGCAATAAAAAAGTAGTATGGCATGTGGACGATTGTTACATGCCCTGGTATGAAGATAAAACAGAGTGGAAAGGCAACGACATGGTCTTTGAGCTAAATGACAATACACTAAAATTTACCCATGTAGGTTTAGTTGCAGGTATTGCTTGTTTTAAAGACTGCGTTCCCGGCTGGAGACACTGGATAACACGCAGCTTAGCATCTTATTTTGAAACAGGTACCGGAGATTTTAAGCAACGATGAAATCTTATCAAGCTACATTATCAGTTGATTGCCCAGCTGCAGAGGTATTCCAAAAAATACTACGGGTGCCCAAATGGTGGACAACCGATTTTGCTGGTAAAACTGCAAAAATTGGTGACGAATTTATCATCCATCATCCGGGGGCACACTATTCGAAACACTTTGTTGTAGAGTCAGTTCGTGACCAAAAGCTGGTGTGGCTGGTCACCGAAAGTAAACTCGATTGGCTCAGGAACCCTGACGAGTGGACCAATACCCGAATGATATTTGAATTGTCTCCCGGCGAATTGCATTTTACTCACGAGGGACTAACGCCGGATAAAGAATCGTATGAGCGCTGTTCACAGGGTTGGGAGGAAGTCATCCTTCAAAATTTGTCAAATTACATCCGGCTCTAAACGACGGAAATAGGCACAGCGCGATTGCGTTATGCCTATTTTGACTTATAGGCACCGTCGGGGAGTTGAATGCTAACAGACTTTCAGTATCTATTTTCTTGGTCACAG
>CAILMA010000036.1 GCA_903835145.1 uncultured Bacteroidota bacterium | reverse complement strand
GTATTTTCTTTGGTTGGTATCCGGCAAGAATGGCGTCCAACCTTAACCCGATTGACGCCCTGCGGTTTGAATAAATGGCCCCCGGTTTTTTGGTAGCTGTCTTAGCAAAAGGGTCAAAAAATAATATCTACTGGTAATAGCTGACAAATCTCAATATTTTCGCGATAAATAACCCATCAATATTCCTGTCTTAGGTCAATTGACACCACTGGATAACTGATTGATTTTTCATGATTTATGTTGTTTCAGACGTTAATTTCGCAATTTTACTTATCCCATCTGTATATTTTGCAATAGCTGTCTAATTAATGGTATGTTAATACTGTATTATATTTCCGTATTCAATCGACAGTATAAAATATTTTTTCAGGTTTTGACTGGGAATGTTTATACTTTTGCATGAAATTTTAATGTTATCATATATGAGTACTATGACTGGTTCAAAGATTGATTTAAAATTGCCATACAAAGTGGCTGACATCAGCCTGGCAGAGTGGGGCAGAAAAGAGATAAGGCTCGCAGAAGCTGAGATGCCTGGTTTAATGTCAATAAGGGCTGAATATGGGCCATCTCAACCATTGAAAGGTGCACGCATTGCGGGTTGCCTTCACATGACTATACAGACTGCCGTTCTTATTGAAACACTTGTTGCTTTAGGTGCTGAAGTACGCTGGAGCTCTTGTAACATTTTCTCTACTCAGGATCACGCTGCCGCTGCTATTGCTGCCGCTGGTATCGGCGTTTTCGCCTGGAAAGGTCAGTCGCTTGAAGACGCTGACTGGTGCATTGAGCAAACTTTATTCTTCGGTGGCGAAGATCGCCCGTTGAATATGATACTTGATGATGGTGGTGACCTTACCAACATTGTACTTGATAAATACACTGAGCTGATACAGCATATTAAAGGCTTAAGCGAAGAAACAACTACAGGTGTTCACCGTTTATATGAAAGAATGGCAAAAGGCACATTGCCAATGCCTGCTATAAATGTAAATGACTCTGTTACAAAATCTAAGTTCGATAACAAATACGGTTGCCAGGAAAGCCTTGTTGATGCTATCCGTCGTGCAACTGACGTTATGATGGCTGGTAAAGTAGCTGTTGTAGGTGGTTATGGCGATGTAGGTAAGGGTTCTGCCCTTTCTTTACGTGGTGCCGGTGCCCGTGTTATTGTTACTGAAATTGACCCAATCTGTGCTTTACAGGCTGCAATGGACGGTTTCGAAGTTAAAAAAATGATTGATGCAGTTAAAGAAGCTGATATCGTTGTTACTGCTTCTGGCTGCCGCGACCTCATCACTGAAAAGCATTTCCGCAATATGAAGGATAAAGCTATCGTTTGTAACATCGGTCACTTCGATATCGAAATCGATATGGCCTGGTTAAACGGTAACTATGGTTCTACTAAGGATACCATTAAACCACAGGTTGATTTATACAACATTGACGGTAAAGATGTAATCATCCTTGCTGAAGGTCGCCTTGTAAACCTTGGTTGTGCTACAGGCCACCCAAGTTTTGTAATGAGTAACTCTTTCAGCAACCAGACACTTGCGCAGATAGAACTGTGGAACAACCACGCTAACTACGAAAACAAAGTATATGTATTAC
>CAILMA010000035.1 GCA_903835145.1 uncultured Bacteroidota bacterium | reverse complement strand
GAATTGAAGTTACTGCTCATCTCAAACCCGTAGGCGCCGGCATTATAGAAAACGAGAAAATCGCCTTCTCTGACTTCATTTAAAACACGATCCCACGCGAAGGTGTCGGTTTCACAGATATTACCCACGACCGTGTAGATTCTCTGTGGCCCTAAAGGGTTAGAAATGTTAGCAATTCTGTGGTACGAATCATAAAACATAGGCCGAATCAGGTGATTAAATCCTGAATTGACACCAACGAAAACTGTTGCTGTTGTCTGCTTAATGACATTAGCACTCACAATAAAGTAACCGCATTCACTAACGAGGTATTTTCCCGGCTCAAACCAGATTTCCAATTTGCGGCCATATTCCTCTTCAAATTTATTTGCAGCTTCGGCAACACGAGCACCAAGCAAGTTTACGTTTGTTTCCTTTTCATCTTCTTTGTAAGCCACTTTAAAGCCGCTTCCGAGGTCGATGAAATCAAGGTTTTTGAACTGATTTGCTATGCCGAACATGATGTCAAGCCCCTGTAAAAAGACATCAATATCCTTTATCTCGCTGCCGGTATGCATATGCAGCCCCTCTGCATGCAAACCTGTTGTTTTAACAATACGCTCGATGTGCCTCAACTGGTGTATAGAAATCCCGAACTTACTGTCGATATGACCGGTAGATATTTTATAGTTTCCACCGGCGACGATATGAGGGTTTATGCGGATACAGACAGGATAACTACCCTTAAAAGTGTTACCAAATTGTTCCAGAATGGAAATGTTATCGATGTTTATTCTTACGCCAAGCTTTGTTGCATCTACTATTTCATTGAAGTCAACACAATTGGGTGTAAACAGGATTTGAGCTGGATCATAGCCTGCAAGCATACCCAGTTTCACTTCGTTAATGCTCACGCAGTCGAGGAAAGCACCCAAACCCTTCATATATTTGAGGATATTCACGTTAGTTAGTGCCTTGCATGCATAGAAAAACCTTGTTGGGTGGTCTTTAAAAGCTGCTATCAGCTTGTTGTATTGTTCCTCAATTTTTTCGGCATGGTAGACATAAACCGGAGAACCGTACTCGGCAGCAATTGAACACAATTGCTCATTGGATAAAAACGCAGACATAGTGCAAAAGTAATCGATTATTGATGGAAGCGACCGCAATGGATTTTTTGAATAAAATTTAACAATATCTTGAATAATTAGTATATTAAATATGAAACAAATCATTGATAACTTTTCGTCCGAAAGTAAAAATTATGCAACTTTCAGGCCGGAGTCGCCCCAAGAACTGTTCGATTTCCTATTTGAAAAGACCAAACATTTTGAAGTTGCCTGGGATTGCGGCACGGGCAACGGACAGGTCGCAATGGTGCTTGCCGAGCGATTTGGCTCCGTAATAGCAACCGACATAAGTGAAGAGCAACTCAAACACGCACCGCCGAAAACTGGGGTAGATTATAGACTGGAGCGAGCCGAAAAAACAAGTATTGCCGAAAAAAGTGTAGACCTGATAACCGTGGCTCAAGCGATTCATTGGTTCGATTTCGATTACTTTTATAAGGAAGTGATGCGAGTAGCCAAACCTGGGTGCCTGCTTGCAGTGTGGACTTATAATCTGGTTTTGGTTTCGCCGGAGGTTGACCGTGTAATACACCATCTGTATGCTGATATCACAGGTCCGTATTGGGACAAGGAAAGAAGGTATATTGATGAGGAGTACAAGACTATTCCCTTTCCATTTGCAGAAATAGCCCACCCTGAGTTTCAGATTGTAAAATCCTGGACGCTCGAGCAGCTAACTGGTTACCTGGAAACGTGGTCAGGCGTAAAAAACTACATGAAGGCCGGGCATATGAACCCCGTAACAGCGATTGCAGAAAATCTTAAAAGAGCCTGGGGCAACGATGAAACGAAGCAGCTCATATGGCCATTGCACGTACGAGCGGGTTATATCTGACTTAAAAGGCAAAGGTGTGATTACCGCAAAAATCAGGATTAGTAGAAGAAATTCAACGGATTACAAACCAAGTAATTAGTACATTTACAGTTGTAATCTTCTGTTAAATTACGACAGATGACTTACAAGTTCTTTTTGTACCTTTGTTACTTCTCATTTTATTTAAAATAATGCAATTAGCACAACGAATAAATTCCATTTCCGAACCGCAGACCATTAAAATGGCCAAGCTTGGTAGAGAATTAAAGGCGCAGGGGATAAGTATTGTAGATTTGAGTTTGGGGGAGCCGGATTTCCGAGTACCTGATCATATAAATGAGGCTGCAATTAAGGCGATAAATGAAGGATATTCAAAGTATCCGCCAGTTGCAGGATATGCTGAACTACTTGAAGCTATAAGTACCAAACTAAAAAGAGACAACAACCTCAACTACCCACCCAACCAAATCATTGTATCGACTGGCGCTAAGCAATCGCTGTACAATGCGGTGATGAGTGTTGTGGACCCCGGAGATGAAGTTATTATCCCTACTCCATTCTGGGTTACCTATGCTACTCAGGCAGAAATGGCCGGAGGCGTGGTAAAATATATACACTGCGGTGTAGAAGCCGACTTTAAGATTTCGCCCGAGCAGCTGGAAGAAGGCATTACCTCGAAAACAAAACTTTTCATGTTTTCGTCGCCATGCAACCCGAGCGGCAGCGTGTACTCACGTGCCGAACTGGCTGCACTTGTAGAAGTGTTCAAACGGCACCCCTACATATATATAATAAGCGACGAGATTTACGAATACATCAATTATGTAGGCGGACATGAAAGCATAGCTCAGTTTGATGAGATCAAGGATAGAGTCATTGTAATAAATGGAATGTCGAAAGGATTTGCGATGACCGGCTGGAGACTCGGCTACATGGCTGCACCACGAGAAGTAGCTCAGGCTTGCGAAAAACTACAGGGACAGGTAACATCTGGCGCAAATACAATTACACAAAGGGCCTCAATTACGGCTTTGCTCAGCGACCTAACGCCTACCCGATTGATGGCAGAAGAATACCGCAAACGATGCGACTTTATAATAGACGCACTAACAAACACCCCCGGTGTACTCACCAATCACCCGCACGGGGCTTTTTATGCGTTTCCTGACATCAGTTCGTTCTTTGGAAAATCAGATGGAGAGCATACTATTAATAATGATTCGGACATGGCTATGTACCTATTGCATACCGGTCATGTATCCACAGTATGCGGCAGCGCATTTGGTAATTCCAATTGTATAAGGATCTCTTTTGCGACCTCGATGGAAAATCTTGTGGAAGCTATGAAACGGATAAGGGAGGCATTGGCGAAATTATCGTAATCAGCAACAAGGTGGAAATAATTCGGTCAGAAATACTCGGTATTGTGCTTGTTAAATAATATTTGAGTATCTTGTGCACTAAACAGTAAAAAATAGTTAGGTTTTATTACTTTTACCTCGTAGAAACCATTTTAATGATGAAAAATATGTTGAAAAACATGCTTCTTGTATGCCTGCTCGCACTGCCTGCCGGTCTATTCGCTCAAACCATAAACCGGTCAGATTTATTAGACAAGACCTGGTATTTCGTAGGCATGAAATGCCCTGACAAAGTGAGCAACACCAATGACGGCCACTATATTCATTATTTTTCTACATTGAAAATGATGGCTGCAAATCCTAATAACCTCAACTACGGCACCTATGAGAAAACTTATATGGACGTACGCGACAATCCGAATGAAAAGGGCACTTATGCAATAACTACTGATGAAGTAGGCAATGTAGTACTGACCCTGAAAAAAACCAAAACCGGTGCTACTGCAAAATATACAGTACCAATGGTAGAGTCTAATCACCTGACCCTAATTAGGGTAGATGAAGGCGACAAATGTAACATCAGCTATGCAATTGCTCCTTAATACGAGTGATAAAACAAATATATTTAAACGCCCGGCAACTGCCGGGCGTTTTTGTTTCCAGTATTTTGGCAGCTTTTAAGTGAAATATCCCGCTTGTTTACTTGCCAGAAAATTTCGATTTCACAGAAGGAAAAGAAAATTATAAGGACGTTCAAATAAAATTTTACCGCTAAATAAATAACCCTAATTTTGCCGCGCATTAACTATTTATTTAGGGTGTGCCTGCTCAGAAATTATTCATTACAAATCGTTAAAATGATAGCTGATAATGCTGGTTCAGGACCTGAGAGAAAAAATTCTGGAGGGCGACCTCAGCGACCTGCTGCACCACAGCAAGGATGAAGACTATGCGACGGAAGTTGCCAAACTTCTGGAGTCTTTACCGCATGATTATGCCATACACACCTATCTGGCGCTTCCTGAGCCAGTTCAAATAAAAATTTTCCCGCATGTAGACCATGTATTGCAACGCAGTATTACGGAAGACATGCCCAAGCAGCAGGTATCGAATATACTCAATAGCCTGGAATCAAATGACAGGATTGCTTTTTTTGATACACTGGATGGTGTAGAAGTAACTGAATACCTGAACCTGCTTAGCGACAAGAACCGGCTTGCGACCTACGACTTGCTCGGGTACCCGGAAAAAAGTGTTGCACGCCTTATAAATACCAATTTTACTACTGTAAGAAAAGAATGGACTATAGGGCAGGCTGTGGAGCACTTGCGTCGTTTTTACACCGATACCCCGGCTGCCAATGTGATATTTGTAGTTGACAATAACGGTAAACTTGTAGATGACATTCCCATCCGCAGGCTCGTACTTAATGAACACAGCAAAACAATTACCGATATAATGGATGGCTTCTATGTGAAACTGGACATACAGGACAGCATAGATAATGCCATTCAGAAATTTAAAGAATACGACCGCGTGGCGCTGCCGGTTACCAATAGTAATAATGTGGTAATGGGGGTTGTGACGATAGATGATGTAATAGACGAGGCTGAAGAGAAAGATACCAAAGACATGCAGCAATTCGGGGGGTTGGAATCTCTGGATCTGCCGTATATAAAAACACCATTTTTTACGCTCATCCGCAAGCGTGCGGTATGGCTCATTATCCTTTTCCTGAGTGAAATGCTTACGGCAACCGCCATGGCCAATTTTCAGGAAGAGCTTGATGCTGCCATAGTATTATCCATCTTTATCCCGCTAATTATATCCAGCGGAGGTAACAGTGGCTCGCAGGCGGCAACCCTTATTATCAGGGCAATGGCGCTTAACGAGTTTACCCCAAAGAAATGGTGGTATGTAATGCGGCGGGAGATTTTCTCAGGACTTAGCCTGGGGTCAATACTTGGCGTAATAGGATTTATAAGAATTGCGATATGGCAGAAACTGCATTTGGGCGACTACGGGCCATACTGGTACCTTATTGCCCTCACGGTTGCCTTATCGCTGGTAGGTGTTGTTATGTGGGGAACGATCAGCGGCTCCATGATTCCGATAGTGCTAAAGCGGCTAAAACTTGATCCTGCGACCTCATCGGCACCATTTGTGGCAACGCTGGTGGACGTGACCGGCCTTGTAATCTATTTTTCTTTTGCAGCCATTATACTCAACGGTACAATCCTCCACAAAAACCACAAGTCGCCTCTTTTCGTGTCTCAGATGGGCGACATGAATGTAATTTCACTTGCGATGTACCCTGCAAAAAGTGCAATTGATACCCCATACTTAGTGAATGACAGTACAGTAAGGGTACCACTTTCATCGAAACTCTGGAATGGCGGCATCCCAAGTAAGGGCGTCGGCTTTTATCAGGATAAGGACTATACGTTGCGGCTGCCAGCGGGCTGGAACTATTATGATGTGATTATACCGAAGCCCCGGGAGCACACCATGGTGATTTATCCGGGAGCTGAAAATGTATGGAAAACAGTGGACCTTACACCGAAAGCTGCGGCGAAAAAGTAGTGGTGGGCAGAACGGAATAGTTTGTTAAATAATAGAAATATTAGGATTGAAATGTTTGCGCAATTAAAAATGACGATTTCCCAAGTGACGATACGAAACGGCAGCCTAAAACACATAGGTATATTCCCCTTTCTTCACTAACTTTGAACATAGCGAAAACATGAAAGAATCACTATCTATTAAAAATTTAGGCCCAATTAAAAACGTTATCCTTAGCGAGATAAACGACTTTACGGTATTTATTGGCGAATCAGGCAGTGGTAAAAGTACTATTATGAAAGTGCTTGCACTTTTCCGGTGGCTTTACAAAATGCAAAATATCAGGTCATATCTGAAACACAGTAAAATTTCAAAATCGCCGTTCAAATTCAGAATGGATACCTATTTAAGTAATTGTGGGTTGGAGCAATACCTAAAGCCCACAACAACTATCAGCTATGGCATTGAAATGGCTTCCGGAAAGATCTACGAAATTAAATTTGAAAACGGTCGCCTTTCGGGCACGTCAAATAACGAGTTGATGGCAGCTGACGAAATCTCCTTTAACAAAATAAGTTTTATAAGCGAGGCAAGAAACATTATACCCCTATGGGCCGACAAAGGGGCTCGGCTTGCGGGTGGATATCTCGGATTCTATTTTCATGAAGTTTACAATGATTTTGATTTAGCAACTAATGCGCTAAAGGAATTATCTATCCCCTATCTGGACATTAACTTCGCCGTGAAAAAAACCAGTTTAGGGAAGAAATTTTCTATAAACTCTACGGGAAGTGATCAATTCGAAATTGAATTTAAAAACAGCTCTTCGGGTACTCAAACATCGGTTCCAATTTCCATTTTAGCAGAATACTTTTCTTCAAATTTCAGTTTCGAGGAGGCCTTTAACCGGTCGGTACTCAATTATTTGTCAAATTCAGACCAGCTCACTGATTTTAAGCCAGTAAAAAATCTGAGTGAAATATCACAGAAAGTTTACGTACATATCGAAGAGCCTGAACTAAGTCTCTATCCGGACGCTCAGTGCCTTTTGATAAATGATTTAGTGGAAAAATGTTTTCAAAAGAATAAACATGCGACGAGTATTGTACTTTCAACACACAGTCCATACATAATCAATCATTTAAACTTACTGATAAAGGCGGCTGACACGAACAAAACAAACGGAGCTAAACTAAGCTATGATAAGATGAATGTGTATCAGGTCGCTGAAGGTGAAGTCTTTGATTTAAAAATAAGAAACCAGCGGCTGATAAATACTAACCCATTATCAGAGACTATTGACAGCATTTATAATGAATATAACCAGCTAAGCAAAACCAAGTGAATCAATTATTAGCTACAGACTTTATTACTCATTATTGTTTGCCGGTAGCCCCCATGCCGGTGGCTTTTAAAGACACAATTGAAAAATATTTTGAGCTTAATGACGACTTGCAGCTCGTTTACACAAATATAGGTGACGGCGTAGCTCCTTACAAAAATGATGATGCGTTATCCGTAAGGGTCGTTAACTATGAAACGTTTCACAACTCACTCCCAGCAACGTTTAAAAACGGCAAAAAGATTTGCGACTTAATTGTATATACTGAAAATGAAAAAAAGTATTTTTCACTGAATGAGTTAACAAACACGGATCCACTGTATACTATTGATTTTACCAGGGCAAACGGGGTTGCTGCCCAAGGCAAAAGGAACAAGGCTATTTTGCAGTTGTATACTGTACTTTATCTGCTTAGTGCCGTTCCTTCAATAAACGCGTTTATCGGAACATTCGCTACAAAGCGGTGTTTGTTTTTTAATAAACAAGCTGTTGCTCCCGCTGTAGCAGGGGGTGTTGTCATAACGGCTCCGTCCAGTTTTGGACGGGTAAATACTATATCGGAAGAAGGGTTTGAAATGGGGTTTCAACCAATTGAAGGTTTAGGCTTTAAACTATTTGAGTACAGCGGAGGCAAGGCGGCAAAGATAGCTTAGGCCTATTTACCGGGCGAATAAAGACCTACTATTCCGCCTTACTTTGGCTTTTGGGGTCAGAAATACCAAGGTCAACAAAAAAACTTCCTGATTTCCCTAACGTTTTGCGTATTTGATACGTCTATTGTATTGGAAGCGTTAAAAATGGCATTATCACATTGTTAAAATAATTTTGGTAGTATCAGATTTATTTGCTTTTTTGCATCCTATTTCTAACATAAATCTTTCTCTATAGCGGACATACTTCTACATTAACCAATTCCCTCGAACGAATGGCGTGATACTTTACGTTACGTTTAAACAGGTAGATTTATGCAACTTTCCCAATTTTCTGATGCCCAACTGGCACAAGCTTTTTCCGCTGGACAGGAGAGAGCCCTTGAGGTACTTATTAATCGCCACAAGGACAAAATATACACATCGGTGTATATGCTGGTTAAGGACAAATACCTTGCTGAAGATATTTTTCAGGATACGTTTCTGAAGATTATCAAAACGATAAAGAGCGGCCGCTATGACGAGCAGGGCAAGTTCCTGCCATGGGCTATACGCGTGGCTCACAACCTGTGCATGGACCACTTCCGCAGGTCGCGCCAGCAGATACCTGTGACACTGCCAGACGGGCAGGATATCTCCGTACTGTTTGGTGCAGGTGATATGGCATCTGACGGCATAGAAAAACGCCAGGTACACGACAGTGTGCGTAAACTGGTGGAGCGGTTGCCGGAAGAGCAGCGTGAAGTAATAGTACTGCGCATATATGCAGATCAAAGTTTTAAACAGATTTCAGAGCTTACAGGAGTGAGTATAAATACAGCTCTTGGCAGAATGCGATATGCATTGCTGAACCTCAGAAAAATGATAAGCGATAACCACATGGTATTACGTTAATAAATCCTAAAAACCCGGAAAACACTATCACAGGGGCCTATAAATAACTAAACATTACCCTCTGTGTTGCATAATTTCCACTATTTTTGCAACATGCCCGAATTACATCGTTTCTACTATAACGGAACGTTAGAAGAAAACACTACGGTCACCCTTGATGAAGGTTCGGCCAAGCATATATGGCAGGTGCTGCGCATGCAGCCTGATGATAAGATAAGAGTTACTGACGGCAAAGGCAATACCGCTGTTGGAATAATAACCACAGCGGAGCGTTACAAATGTGATGTTTTGCTTACCCAGCCTGAGTTTGCACCGAAAAAAGAGCATCTGTTGCACTTGTGTGTAGCATTTACGAAGAACAACAGCCGTAACGAGTGGCTGCTGGAAAAAGCTACTGAGCTTGGGGTATCTTCTATCACACCAATTATGGCCGCCCGGTCGGAGAAAGTACACTTCAGACATGACCGTTGGGAGAAGCTACTGACATCGGCACTGCTGCAAAGCCAGCAGTACTATATGCCTGAGCTCACCGATATAATGCCTCTGGCAGACGTGCTAAAAAAATACTGTACCATCAATAGCCGCTTTGTGGCCCATTGTGTGGAAGGTAAAGAAAAGAAGCCATTGGCGGAACTACTGACTCCGAGTACAGAAACTGTGATATTAATAGGCCCGGAAGGCGACTTCAGAGCCGATGAGGTGAGCCTGTGTGTTTCTTATGGCTACAAATCTGTTTCGCTGGGCAATCAACGCCTGCGCACTGAAACTGCTGCAATAGCAGCCTGCGCGTACTACAATATGATAAATGATGGCAAAGTGTAGGTACATAGTATTGATCGTTGTTTCCCTGATGCTGAGCATGGGAGCTTCAGCCCAGAGCATGAAGCTGGCTCTGCTTGTCTATAATGGCGGCGGCGACTGGTATGCCAATCCTACCTCACTTAAAAACCTTGCTCTTTACTGCAATGAACAATTGCATACTTCTTTCAGCCCTATAGAGGCGCGGGTGGAAGTAGGCAGCAACGACCTGTTTAACTACCCTTTTGTGCACATGACAGGCCATGGCCGCTGGGCCCTGAGCGACGCAGAAGCCACTAACCTGCGCAAATACCTTGAAGGTGGCGGTTTCCTGCATATAGATGACAACTACGGGCTCGACCCCTATGTGCGCCCGGCGCTTAAAAAAGTATTTCCTGATCTTGAACTGGTAGAGTTGCCGTTCGACTACCCTATTTACCATCAGAAATTTAATTTCCCGAACGGATTACCGAAGATACACGAACATGATGGCAAGCCACCCAAGGGCTATGGCCTCATTTATAAAGGGCGCCTGGTGTGCTTTTACAGCTACGAAACCGACCTTGGCGATGGCTGGGAAGATTTTGATGTGCATCGTGACCCGCCCGAAAAACACATAGCTGCCCTGCAAATGGGCGCCAATCTGGTGCAGTATGTATTCAGCAATGCCGACAACAAAAAACCGGCTGGCTTACCTGAATAATTGTCTTTTTTTCAATTGCCTTCTTTCGTTATTTACCTATTACACAGTCGGGTTTGAGAAGTTGTAGCAACTGCCCTCAGCAAGAATGCTTACCCTAAGGTTATCCATAACTATTGGCGTAGTATCATTTACGGTCGCAGCATTGGTTGCGGTTATTTTTGTGCCATCAATAACCACTACCATCCCGGAGCCAATACATTCAGCTTTGTAGCCTTCCTTTATTATCAGTGCCGTATCTTCTTCCAAACCCACACCAATGCAAGCCTGATGCAGGGCTACAGCATGAGCCAGCCTTGCAAAGCGGCCCCGCTTTATGAAGTGCGTGTCAACAATCAGGTTTTTAATGAGACCCATTCCAGTTGACATTCTAATATCTTCTTTATACAAAGCCTCGCGAATGGTGCCACCTGTGATTATGGTTTCGGGGAGTGCCATAGCACCCGCGCTTGTGCCGCCTACTATATAGTGCTCATCAGCGTAGTATTTCTTGCTGATAGCAATGAGTAAGGGCGTGCCTGCAAAACGCGAAACCAATTGCGACTGATCGCCGCCGGTAAAGAAAATTGCATGGGCGTTTTGGATCCGCCTTATGTAATCAGGATTTGCGGCATCGGCTGCATCAGCAACTTTTATGAAGCCAACGTGAGTAAAACCGACGGCTTTGTATGCGTTTGCATATAATTGCTCCATCTCCTCTGGAATTGATGAGGCAGTTGGTATTATTTCTATGATGTGGTGGGTGCGGGGTATTTTAGAAATCAAGGTACCGAGAATCTCAAAGTGCGACCGGAGCCTGTTTTTACGGTGTATGGTCAGGTTTTCGCCGGGGACTTCTCCTTTGTCTTCGTGACCACCAATAATGAGCAATTGCCCCTTGGGGCGTATGATGTTATCCATGCAGTTGTGGTTTTTCGGGGTTTCTAAATCAAACATAGGCATATTTGCGGAGAGAACAAGAAGGGTTTGATTTTTGACGAGCGTTGCAAACGCCATGCCGGGGCATCCAGATTGCAAATCGGGACGAGGCCCGGGGCGGTATTTCCCGGGGCGATGGCCAGGGCTGGGAGATCTAACCTTTGCAGGTTGATCGGGTTCCTAAGTTAATGAGTTTGTTTGCCACCGGTTTCACCGGCGGCAATTAATCATTAAAGCCGTTCCGGCTATCGTTATGTGCAATGGCTCTAAGTGGTTTCGAGATTGGAGTGAACTGTTTTTAACTCCTACTAAAAAAGCTTACCGAGCAGGGCGTTGAGCAATTCGAAAAGAATGAGAAGGATGATGATCCATTCCATTTTGTTGCTATCGCGGTGCTGCACGAGCTGGGAAAAGGTGCGGAGGTTGTTATCGATGATTTTCAGTGTGTATTCTACTTCGCGGAAACGTGTTTTTAGATTGAAGATTTTCGACAGCCCAGTGTTTATCTGGGAAAGATATTCAATTTCCCACACCGTATCGGGAGCATCGAGGAAGTAAAGGTTATCGGTAATGCGGTTTTGGATGTTTAGGATTTTCCCCATGAATTTCATGAGGTTCCTGTTGGTCAGGCTGAGCTTACCGCGCTGTTCGAGCTCTTTTGAGAACTGGGCTGTTTCTCGCAGCAGGCTCTGGGCGAGTTCCGTAAAATAATCGAGCACCACCGACTGGCTTACATTCAGCATCGCAATCTTTATTACATCTGCATTGATCTCAGGTACCTGAATAGAATTGTAGTCAAAATAAAGTTTGTGCTCCGGGTCCACTTCGATAAGAAAATCTTCTTTGTACTCCTTGCCCCGTAGCAATGGAACATCGACGAACGGCCTTACAAACTCAATGAATTCGTTGATAACGGTATCATCGCAATCAGAAAAAGCCACCTCGCCATAATTTTGTACATAGATGTAGCTGGTGGTGCCTTTTTTAATAAATACCTCAGACGTACTGGACGATAATACCGGACCTTCGTAGGCTGCCTTAAAATTTTTAAGGTGGATATTTTCCCCCAGTTGGTAGGCGACGATTCTAACTTTTTGCAAGGGCATGACGGCTAATATTTTCCACAGATGTTTATGGGGTACCCGCCATAAATGATGAAGCGGCAGCGGTGACCAGGCAAAGCACCAACAATACTACAACTGCCTAAGCAACTGCAGCAGCGCCGATAGCACCATGCAAAGCTACTAAATAACCGGGTAGGCCTGTGCAATCTTTGTGCCCATTTTATAGTGGGTGCCGGCCTGAGCAGTGAAGCTCACATTGGTTGCGGCCTCAAAAACCATAACCACATCGGAGCCGCCAAACTGAAAATAGGAAATCTCTTCTCCTTTGCGCAGCATAACACCGACCTCCGCCGTAATGATAACGGATGATACCTGACACATGCCAATAGGCAGTACCGCAATAAGCCCAACAGAAGTTTCTAAAACAATAAGACCACGGGTTTGGGCAAACTGATAGCCGGTGCCATCGAGTGAATTGTAGTTGCGCTTAAGGTGCAAGCCATGTTTTGTGGGCTGGTCGTCGAGTGGCTTGGCTTCTACTTCCAGGTATACCTGGCCCTGTATTACCCGGGCCTCAAGTACCCGGCCGCTGGCTGGTGCATGCTGCCGGTGGTAGTCAGTAGGCCCAAGGTAAGAGTGGCAAAAGATTCCATTCTCGAAGCGCTGCTTGTAGGGGCTATCGGCGAGCAGTTCCTCTATTTTCCAGTTTAGTTTTTTAACCGTTACGTTGGAGTCGCTTCTTATTTCCCATTGGCCACCAAAGGTGGCATCGGCAGGTGAAACGATGATTGAATTGTCGGCAACGGCAGCGACGGGGCGGAAACCGGGTTTGTAGTGCCTGCCAAAGATCTGATTGAACGACTTCCAGCCCCCACGGGGGCGGCTGTACTCCTTCATGTTATAAGCAGGTGATTCGTAGAATGTTTTTTCGGACTCTGCGGTAAGCGACTCGGGGTGATCTAAAAAGATGCCCATTTCACTGGCATAGTCGGCAAGCCATTGAGAGAATGGAGTGAGCACGGGGCAGGTATCTTCCGGCACAATCTGGTTCTGGAGGGCCACGAGGGGTGACTGGTCGGCGATAAAATAGAATGCGCTGAGGTGGTCATCAACATTTTGCCCGGAAGTATTTTCTGTTGGTACCCAATAGAGGAATGCATCAATCCAACTGAGGTATTGGGGCAGGGATTTTACGTGCTCTATGTAGGGCACATTTTTCGCATTGGCCATTTTTATGGCTTTTTCAAACTTAGTTGTCCAATTATTATCTGCAATTAACTGCACGAGCCGGGCGACTACAGGGTGATAAACTTTATTAGCTGGCATATATTTTGTAGCTATAAGAAGCTGATTTATATTTTACTACAAAAGGGAAACAATAATTGTACCGCCAGCGGGCGGGGTGCAGCTCAACAACAAAATAGGAACCGAAATCATATGCATATAAAATATTACTTGGAAAGCAATTTATTGTTCCTGAACTTTGCAACAATACAAAAACCCTGATAATTATGAAGGTTACCTTTTCTCCATTGCGTATAATTGCTGTACTTATTGTGTTATGCTCTATTTGCGCAGCAATGCAAAGCCGGGGGCAAATCATATCTACCATAGGCGGTACCGGCACTATGGGCTATACAGGTGACGGCGGAGCTGCGACTGCTGCTACCGTGAACCAACCCGAGGGCGTGGCGGTGGACAGGACGGGGAACATTTACATAGCTGACCACTACAACAATTGCGTAAGAAGGATAAGCCCCGATGGTACCATAAGTGCCTTTGCCGGCAATGATACGGCAGGTTATAGCGGCGACCGGGGACCGGCCACAGCCGCAAAACTGAGGCAACCAATAGGGCTGGCGGTAGATACCGCAGGCAATGTGTTCATAGCTGATGCGGGCAACCACAGCATAAGGAAGGTGAGCACCAGCGGTATAATTACAACGGTTGCAGGCAGGGGCTACAGCGGCTTTAGCGGAGATGGAGGCGTGGCAACCCTGGCACTGCTGTACAACCCGGCTGGTGTGGCGGTTGACGATACGGGTAATATCTACATTTGTGACAACAGCAACAATCGCGTGCGGAAAGTGAGCATCGCTACCGGAATAATAAACACTTTTGCGGGTAATAACTATACCGGCTACAGTGGCGATGGCGGCGCTGCTACCGATGCAGAACTCTATAACCCGATAAGTGTGCTGGCTGATAGAACAGGTAATGTATTCATAGCTGATTTTTACAACAACCGCGTGCGTAAGGTAACCACTGATGGTATTATTCATACAATAGCAGGCACCGGTGGTGGAGGATTCAGTGGTGATGGAGGACCGGCTGCCTCTGCAGAAATACAATATCCTGATGGCTTGGCGATGGATAAGGACGGCGACTTGTTTATATGCGATAATGGCAACCAGCGCATACGAAAGGTGGATACATCAGGATTCATAACAACAGTAGCGGGCAATGGTACTGCTGCCTTTGGTGGAGATGGAGGACCGGCTACTGCAGCTTCTTTAAATTATCCTTTTGGGGTGGCGGCAGATAGCGTAGGCAATATTTATATAGCTGACAACGCTAACTACCGGGTAAGAAAAGTGACCTGTACCGTACCCTATGTTGCGCGCGTGAGCGGGGCCACAGTAGTTTGCACGGGCAGCATGGCAACGGTTACAGACAGCACCATGGGTGGTACCTGGCAGAGTAGTAGTGCCGCTGTAGCCACCGTAGCGGCAACAACAGGAGTAGTAACCGGAGTGGCTGCTGGCACTGCCACGCTTAGCTACCGCGTGGGCAATAGCTGCGGAGCAGATACGGTAACCCGTACCATAACGATTACAGCCCCCTTGCACACTGGCCTCATAATGGGTACCGACACGCTTTGCGTAGGCACGACCACAACACTTACCGATACACCAGCCGATGGCACGTGGCGCAGCAACAATACCGCAATAGCTACAGTGGATGCAACAACGGGCATAGTGGGCGCAGTAGCTGCCGGAACCGTGACGATTTACTACAAGGTGAGTAATGTTTGTGGCGCAGATAGTTCTGCACACGGGGTGCGGGTGATGGCACAGCCAAATGCAGGTGTGATAACGTCTGCTTCTGGCTCCCACGCTATTTGGGTGGGAGCGACCGACTTACTCTCCAGCTCACAACCGGGCGGTACTTGGATGAGCAGCAATGATTCAAATGCGACAATTGATACGGCCGGATTAGTTACCGGACGCGTATCGGGCTTTTATACAATTTCTTACATTGTAGCCAATTATTGCGGTGCCGATACCGCAGTTTTTGCTGTAAAAGTTTACTGGGCGGGCGCAGTAAAAGGCCCAGGTAGCCTGGCAGGGGCTCAGGTGAATTTATTTCCTAATCCTACGGCCGGGGCTTTTACTATACACATCTCAGGGGCAACGGAAAATAAGGCTTTCGTAACGATAACTAACCCTATAGGGCAGAAAATAACGGAAGCTAACCTTGGTCTGCTTAGTGGCGGCAAGGGCGAGTTGCAGATGAACCTGCCACCGGGGGTTTACTTTGTGTCTGTGACGATAGACGGTGGAGTAGTGACGCAGAAGATGGTGGTGGAATAGGCGGTTTCCGGTCTTGATGCACCGCTCTACATTGTTTGTAGTAAGGTTTCTCCCTGCTATGAAAATAAGTAACGGATATTTTATATTTTTGATGTAGGACTGAAAATAATTCATTCGGGAAATATCTGTTTATGACTATTAAAATTGTGCGTAATCTGGCGCTCGTGCTGCTTGCTCTTGTCTTTTTTTCGTTTGTAGTGCCGAAGGGATGGCACACATCGGGCTCAGCAGAGGATAAATATGATATAGGTGTGTGGAAAATAGGCGGCCACGACAGCAGCAAGAATTGCGGTGTGATTCGCTCTAACAAAAACGACTACTTTGAAACGGACTATGGTTCGCTGATGCAGACGTTTTCATCGCAGCAATACCTGGGTAAGCGTATAAGGATGACGGGTTATATGAAATCGCGCGGCGTGAAAGCATGGGCTGGTTTCTATGTAAGGGCGGACAAAGAAAACTCAAAAGAGCCACTGACTTTTGCGCATATGCAAGACCGGCCAATAAAGGGTACTACCGACTGGTCGCAGTATAAATTAGAGATTGATGTGCCCTATAATGCATCAAAAGTTGCATTCGGAGCAGTGTTGCACGGGCAGGGGCAAATATGGTTTGATGATCTCTCTTTCGAAATCATTGGTAATTCTACGATTGCTGCCGACTTTGTGCTTTGCGATACGTCGCTGAGCAGAACGCCTGTAAATTTGAATTTTGAGCAGTAGGGGACGTAGTTAGAATCCGCCACGGCGGGACGGGTTTTAGAAAAAGTAGAATCGGCTGACCAGTGCATAATTCAACCACCTTCGGGGTTGATAGTTCATTCCATTGCCTACCGCGGGTTTCGCCCGCGGCTATTTATAGTTCAAGCCCTTCGGGCTTATACCATTTGGACTTTTCATCTCGGCATTGTTTCGCAAGCGGACGCTTGCAATCTTGTGGGACGCTGCGAGACGCTGCGACCAGTGGAGAATCATACTGACCTTTGGATAATTCAAACACCTTCGGGGTTGATAGTTTATGCCATTGACTACCGCGGGTTTCGCCCGCGGTTATTTATGGTTCAAACCCTTCGGGCTTATAGCATTTGGACTTTTCATCTCGGCATTGTTTCGCAAGCGGAAGCTTGCAATTTTGTGGGACGCAGCGAGAAGCTGCGACCAGTGGAGAATCATACTGACCTTTGGATAATTCAAACACCTTCGGGGTTGATAGTTTATGCCATTGGCTACCGCGGGTTTCGCCCGCGGTTATTTATGGTTCAAACCCTTCGGGCTTATAGCATTT